>NZ_JBZXTS010000043.1:0-10779 GCF_058895785.1 Staphylococcus sp. B1(2026) | reverse complement strand
ATCAATCATTTGTCTTATTTTTTATTAATATTTTCTTTCGTAATAATGACGAATAAAATACATCATTATAGGTGATAATATAACAATACTACTTAGTAAAAATCCTGATAAATAGTTCTTCATTTCAAAACAAATAATAGCAATTAAACCCATAAAAAACATTAAAATATAAGATAAACACGCATTAACTTTATCTCTAATCATATGATTTCTCTCATCTTCAACACTAACTTGATAAGCATTTCTTTTATTATTCATCATTTGACGATGAAACAATTGAATAGATAAAAAAGAAAAGACACTAACTATTAAATAAGATAATATATTTTTTAAAATAGTATTAATTGGCAAGTGATAAATTAAAATTAATAGTCCAACAATTAAAGCATAATCTAAATAATTAATTTTCCGATTATTCATGCACTGTCTCCTCATAGATAAATATGTCTTCAATAGATAAATTAAAAAATCTTGAAATTTTAAAAGCAAGTAAAATAGATGGATTATATCTACCTTTTTCGAGAGAATTAACTGTTTGTCTGGAAACACCTAAACTGCTCGCTAATTCTTCTTGTGTTAAATACTGTTGTTTTCTTAAAGCTTCAATTTTATTTTTCACAAATAAATGACCTTCCTTCTAAAATGACAAGTTAACTTTACATTGATATTATAACTTTTCTTCTCGCTTTTGTAAAGTAGGTTTTACATTTTATTTTCAATATTTATATTATATAATTTGCGAAATCAAATAAAGACGCTAGGAAAAACTAATTATTTTTTTCTAACATATAAAAAAGTGGCTTAATACTAAAGATTCTCATCCCTTAGTATTAAGTCACTTTTATTATCAATGATGTTCCCATATATTCAATTGCTCTAAGATACTGCTTTCAATTTCTGAATACGGTTCAAATGTTGTTAATGTTTGTTGCTTAATATTATCTAATATTGTTAATAGCTCTTCATATTGACGTGCCACAAATAGATACCCTTCTTGTGATAATTTTTCAGCTAATTCTAATTGATGATTATCGACATGTTCTTGATATTGTGCTTCTCTTGGCACAACAATAATATTTTTATGTAATTTTAACATTTCAAAAATTGTACCTGCACCACCATGACATAAAATGATATCCGCACCTTTTACTAAAGCTTGATACTGCTGCTTATCATAAAACTGACGATAAACGACATTAGGTTGTGCTATTATGGGTGTGTAACCATATTGAATCACAATATCATGTGTTGTAGATAATTGCTCAGCGTAATTAATTAAACGTTGAAATGGCACTTCTTGTGTACCAACAATAACAAATATCCTCATAATAATTGCCCCTTATAAATTGCTTTAGGATAAACGGCTAACATTTCTGGCCATTGAACATAAAATTGATCTGCTATTTTGTACATTAATCGACCTGTTTTAGAAGGTGTATGAACTCTAGCAATTGACTCAATATAAATAATACGCTTACCTAATAATTTACCAAACAAACATAATGGAATGGTGTTATGCGCACCTGTTGAAATAATCACTTGTGGTTTTAATTTGATGACATAGTATAAACCTTTAGCTATATTAGCCATTAAAATTTTTAAATAAGATAATTTATTATTAAAATGCGTTCCCGCTGACAAATAGTAGACTGGATGTTTTAAATCAACCATTTGTTGGGGATGTTCGATGACATAATTCACATCATGATGGGCGGTCATATGTTGTAACTTTAATAGTTCTGTCAAATGTCCACCTTTTGATGAAGTTAAAAGAATTCGCATAGCTAACTCCTATAATAAACTATATAACTTAATATCTGGGTGTTTATCTGCAAACCAACGCATAGCAAAATCATTTTCAAATAAGAAAACAAGATTGTCGTAACGATCTTTCACTAACATGCTTCTTGCTGTACTCATACTATCTGTCACTTGATCTTCATTTTCAATCCAACGTGCTTGTTTGCTACCGATTGGCTCCATAATAACTTCTGTATTATATTCATTTTTCATACGATATTCAAAAACTTCAAACTGTAATTGCCCTACAGCACCTAAAATAATTTGATTAGTATGTAATGTTTTATAATATTGAATGGCACCTTCTTGTACTAATTGCTCGATACCTTTATGAAAATGTTTTTGTTTTAAAACATTTTTAGCTGATACTTTAATAAATAATTCTGGTGTGAATTGAGGTAATTTTTCAAACTGAAATTTCTGATTATCACCTACTAATGTATCACCAATTTGATAGTTACCTGTGTCATATAAACCGATAATATCACCACTTACTGCATAATTGACTGTGGCCTTATCATCTGCCATAAAACTTGTTGAACGTGTAATTTTCATTTTTTTATTTGAACGTGTTAAATTAACGTCCATCCCTCTTTCGAAGGCACCTGATACAACACGCATAAAGGCAATTCTATCACGATGCTTCGGATCCATATTAGCTTGAATTTTAAAAATAAAACCAGAAAATGCTTCATCAAATGGGCTGATTTCTTCACCGTCTTCTGTTTTTCTACCTGAAGGTGAAGGTGCAAAATCAACATAAGCATTTAAGAAATTTTCCACCCCAAAATTGGCTAAAGCTGAACCGAAAAAGACTGGTGTTAAGTTACCGACTTTTAATGCCTCTTCATCGAATTCTGCACCTGCTTCGGAAACTAACATTAATTCTTCTTGTGCTTGTTTAAAAATAGCATCTTGTTCAATAGGGTGACCTTCTATAATATTATAATCTTCATCCAATTGTAAAATATGTTCTTCATCTCTAAAAGGTTCAATATATTTATCTTGGCGATCAATAATACCGAAAAATTCTTTACCCATACCAATCGGCCAATTCATCGGATATGTATCAATATTCAATGTTTGTTCAATTTCTTCTAATAATTCAAAAGGTTCTTTACCGACACGATCTAATTTATTGATAAAGGTAAAAATTGGAATGCCTCGCATTTTACAAACTTTAAATAATTTTAATGTTTGTGGCTCAATACCTTTAGCAGAGTCAATAACCATAACGGCACTATCCACTGCCATTAATGTACGATAAGTATCTTCTGAAAAATCTTCATGTCCAGGTGTATCTAAAATATTAATTTTTTTATGGTCATAATCAAATTGCATCACCGAAGAGGTAACTGAGATACCACGTTGTTGTTCTATTGCCATCCAATCCGATTTAGCAAATTTACCTGTTTTCTTACCTTTAACCGTTCCCGCTTCTCGAATTGCACCTCCAAATAATAATAATTTTTCAGTTAATGTTGTTTTCCCAGCATCTGGATGGGAAATAATTGCAAATGTTTTTCTTGATAATACTTCTTGTTCAAATGACATGATTGTCCTCTTTCTATAATTGATATTTTTGTTGAGCTAAATTTAATGCAATGACTGCATCATCATGCCACATAGATTGATAATTCGCTAATTTCTGTTCGTGTTCACGACCTTTAGAAGCTAAAATAATCGTATCACCAACTTGTGATAACTCAATGGCATGAGCAATCGCTTTAGCACGATCTTTAATTTCTATATAATTTTGATGTGGCATACCTTGACTCATAGCATCTGTTGATATATACCATGGTGTATCTATTGGATTATCACTAGTAAATATAACATAATCCGCTCTTGATGCTGCATTGGCCATATCTTCACCTTTTGATAAATCACGTCCACCTGCTAATCCTAATAATAAAATAACTTTACCTTGTTTTTTATAGGGTAAAACAGCAGATAAAAGCTTATCAACAGCATCTGGTGTATGTGCATAATCTAAAATTAAATTAATAGGTAAAGTTGTATCTAAATTTTCAACACGACCATCTATACTTGGTATATGTGAAATTTGTTTAATAATATCAACTAATGTAATGCCTTTGCACCATAATGTTGCCATAGCAGCAAGTGCATTAGCAACCATAAAATCACCAATAAACGGTAAAGTTACTAAATATTGACCTTCAGGACAATGTAAAGTGAATGTACTACCTTTTAACGAAGCTTGTATATCACGAGCATAAAAATCAGCTTGTGCATCTTTAATACTATAAGTTAACACTGGATGCGCACATGCTTCAATCATAAATGGTGCCCATTCATCATCTAAATTGATAATTCCAAATTTACGACGAGATAAATCTTGACCTAAACCAGAAAATAGTAACGATTTAGCATGTGCATAATTAGCCATCGTTTGATGAAAATCTAAATGGTCATGTGTTAAATTAGTAAAGACGGCAATATCAAAGTCAACACCTGATAAACGTCCTAAAACAAGTCCATGAGAGGAAACTTCAAAAGTAAAATGATGAATATCATGCTTTAATGCTGCGACTAAATTTTGTTGTGTCGTAATAATATCTGGTGTTGTATTTTCACCTTTAATATGTTGTTCATTAAAATAAATACCATTCGTACCTGATAAAGCTGAACCTTGATTTAATGCTCTTAACACATGATGAATCATTGTGGATACTGAAGTTTTACCATTAGTACCTGTAATACCCACTGTATTTAATTTTAATGATGGTGAATCATACAAAGCATTAGCTAAAATGATAGCGGCTACACTCGTATTTGGTACAGTTACAACAGCGACTTGTGATAAGTCTACTTCGACAGGTTGTGCTACAATTAATACTTTTGCACCTTTGGCAATAGCTTGATGAACAAAACGATGACTATCTACCGTATAGCCCTTTAATGCCACGAAAATTGAATTTGATGTGACAGCTCTTGAATCAAAATAAATATCATTTACTTGATCTGGTACATGGCCCGTTATCACTTTCGATATTAATTGATTAAGTAATCTTTGTGTATCCATGATTTCCCCTTTACGCATATGTTTTCTACAAATTGTCATATTATTATATCATACTAAGCTTTATTTTTAAAATACACATCCCCTTTTCAATAGCCATTACAATATAAATAACTTATTTTATGTTGCATTTATATTACGTTAGTTGTAATATAAATGTAAAGTACAAGGAGGTATCTCATGTTACAAAAATCACGAAAATCAAAATTTTATAGCACTTTAGCACTTCTCGTTAGTTTACTATTCATTTTATTAATTATTATATGGTATAAAATCGGGTCAACTGACTATCTTAAATTAGCACAAAAAAATGAAATAAAACAAGAACAAATATTAATTGATAATATTAAAATTATTGATACACAACTAAATTCAAACGATTATCATTATCACTTACAATATTTAAAAACTGGCCAACAACAAATTGATGATCAAGTTGCACATTTTTTAAATGAAGCTAAAGCATCTTATTTTAAAAATGTTAAAGACCAAGCCAGCCTAACAAGTGAAATTACCGTCTCTTCACTTGGACATCAACGATACCAACTATTATATACAATCAACAATCATGCAACAAACAATGTAGATTATTATAGCGTCATTTATGATACCGCTAAACAACAAGCCGTAAATTTTGTTGATTTATTTAACAAAGATACACAAGTCAATCAATATTTAACAACGACTTTATCTACTGCTGGTATTAGTACTGAAACATTTGATAAAGCATTAAAACACAATCCGAATCTATTTCATAATTTCTCTATTACACATGACGATCAACAAGATATCATTAATTTTTATTTTGCTACCAATACACTAGATAAATCAGCACAAAGTCTTAGTGTTGATTTATCATCAATGAAATCAACGATTCATTCATCTTACTGGAAGTCACTATTAAAAAATGATACCTCAATTAAATATATTGCATTAACTTTTGATGATGGACCGCATACAAAGGTAACGCCACAAATTTTAGATACTTTAAAACAATATCAAGTACCTGCAACTTTCTATATTATCGGTAAAAATGTAGCTGGACGTGAAGCAATTATCCAACGTGAAACTAAAGAAGGACATGAACAAGGTAATCATTCATGGGATCACCCACATTTAACACAAATTGATAAAACTAGTGCCTTAGCTGAAATTAATGATGCAACTCAAGCTATCAATCAGGCTGGTGGTCATGTTAAAAGTATTCGTCCACCTTACGGTGACATCAATGAAAATTTAGCACAACAATTTGATTACCCGTGTGTACTTTGGAATGTTGATACATTAGATTGGAAATCACGTAATGCAGATGCCATTTATAATGAAGTCGTTACAAATGTGCGAGCGGGATCAATCATTTTAATGCATGATATTCATCAAACAAGTGCTGATGCATTACCTAGAGTTATAGAATATCTACAAAAAGAAGGCTATCAATTCGTGACAGTTAGCGAACTCCTTGAATCAGAACAGTTAGAGAATAAAAAAGGTATTTTTAGACAACAATAAACAAAGCAGCTATGAAAAAACTAATTTTTTCATAGCTGCTTATTTATTATTTTAATTGTGATAAAATTGAGTGACCAAAAGGTGGTGCTGTTACATTAAAATTATCTGCAATTGTCGCACCAATATTGGCAAATGTATCACCTGTTGCTAATTCACTTGGCTGTGTAAATGCCTTACTATAAAACAAAGCCGGCACATATTCACGTGTATGATCAGTCCCTTTAAAAGTTGGATCATTACCATGATCAGCTGTAATTATTAATAGATCATCTTCCGTTAATTTTTCAACAACTTCTGTTAAACGAGCATCAAATGTTTCTAACGCTTCACCATAACCTTGAGGGTCTCGACGATGACCATAAACAGCATCAAAATCAACTAAATTTAAAAAACTTAAACCTGTGAATTGTTCATCTAATACAGCAATAAATTTATCCATTCCATCAACATTATCTTTCGTGCGACGTGTGTCGGTAACACCTTCACCATCATAGATATCATTAATTTTACCTAATGCAATCACATCATAGCCTGCATCTTTCAATTCATTCATTGTTGTGCGACCAAATGGTTTTAAAGCATAATCATGACGATTAGAAGTACGTACAAATTTACCTGGTTCACCTATGTATGGGCGAGCAATAACACGTCCAACGACATTATCCCCTTCTCTTGTTAAATCACGTACCGTTTGACATGCCGCATACAACTCTTCTAGTGGGATAACTTCTTCGTGTGCAGCAATTTGTAATACCGGGTCTGCTGATGTATAGACAATTAAATCCCCAGTTTCCATTTGATGCGGACCAAAATCATCTAAAACAGCTGTCCCACTATATGGTAAATTACAAACAATTTTGCGTCCTAATTTCTCTTCTAATAATTGAATAAAATCTGCTGGAAAACCTTCAGGATAAACTTTAAATGGTGTATCAATATTTAAGCCCATAATTTCCCAATGACCTGTCATCGTATCTTTACCTACAGAAGCTTCTGCAATTTTTCCATAATAAGCACTAGGTTGTTCGCTCGGCTGTACGCCTTCTAAAGTTGAAATATTACCTAATCCCATTTTAGCCATATTCGGTACATTTAAACCTTTCATGAATTCTGCAATATGACCTAAAGTGTGTGAACCTTCATCATCAAATTTTTTAGCATCAGGTGCTTCACCGATACCTACTGAATCCATGACAATTAAGTGAATACGTTTAAATTTTTTATAATTCATATTTATACCTCTTTTTTATTTATTGGCGCTACAAAAATATAACTTTATTATATCATCTTGTCACGCCATAGTTAATCATTCTTTGCTCTTGGATGATATTTAAAATAATTTTCTCTAATATTTTCATTATTATCTACTAAATATTGTTCTAAATGTCCTAAATTTTGATTACCTAATAATTGAATTACTGTTGCAATAGACGCACCATTTTGCAAAAGATGCACAGCTATAGATTGTCTTAGCTTTTGCGGTGTAATTGCTACATTAATATTCGCTTTAACTGCTAATTGCTTTAAAATTTTCCAAAAACCTTGACGACTCATTTTATTACCATGTGTATTCACAAATAAATAATCACAAGGTGCTTTAACTAAATAAGGACGCGCATCTAGTAAATATTGAGATATTTTATCATTAGTTACATTACTTAATGGTAATAATCTACGTTCACCTTGTTGATTGTGAATCATAATATAACCAACATCAACATTGACATCGTGTACTGTTAATTGAACTAATTCACTTACTTTAAGCCCTGTTGCATAAAGTAATTCTAACATTGCCATATTTCTTAAACCTAATTTCCCACGCGGTGTTAAATTAAGTAAATTTTGAATTTCTTCATAAGTTAATATTTCTTGTTTAATCACTTCATATTTTGGAATTTGTACATCACGACTCACGTCTTGTGTCACATAATGATTTAAAAGTAAATAATCATGAAAAGAACGAATTGAAGAAGCCATTCTGGCAATAGTTCTATTCGATTTACCTTCTTCTTGTAAAGTCGTAAAATAATTCATAATATGATGTCGCGAAATATGACTAACTTGTTGAATTGACAATTGATTAAGATATTTAAAATATTTTTCTAAATCACGTCGATAACTTTTAATTGTATTTTCGCTGGCAATGCGATCACTTATTAAATACTGTAAATATTGTGCAAGCATTTTATCCATATTTAGTTATCCTTATCTTTTAATTCAAGTTGTTGACATTTATAACATATACCATGAAATTTTACTGAATGATGACTAATATTAAATTGAAATCTTTGTTGAATAGTATTTTCTAAGTCAATGAGTAAATTGTCTTTCAATTCTTCAACATCGTTACAACGATCACAAATCAAATAATGTTGAAAATGTCTTGTAGCATCACTATTTAAATCATAACGTGCTACACCATCTCCAAAAGTAATTTTCTCAATAATTTTCAAATCAGAAAGTAATTCTAATGTACGATAAACTGTTGCTAAACCAATCTCTGGCGCTTTATCTTTAACGAGTAAATAAACATCTTCTGCACTTAATTGCTTTTTCTCATTTTCTATTAAAACAAGTACTGTGGCTTCACGCTGAGGTGTCAATTTATAAGCAGATGCATGTAATTTTTCTTTAATACTTGCTAATTTATCTTCCAAAACGCTACACCTCTTTTCATTTCTTACTGTTTTATAATAATTGTCACCTTGATATTTTGCAACTATAATGATACTAACTATAATTTGCAATTAAAAATTGTAAAGCAGTAATGGTTTTAAGATCTTTAAATTTTTGTTCTTTTAACATTTGTGGAATATCTGTTAAAGGTATTTTCACTAATTCAATAAATTCATCATCATCCATAGCAATTCTTTCAGTCATTAATTCAACATCAATAGCACAATAAAATCTTAATAATTCATTTGTAAAGCCTGGTGTTGTATAACCTTCATACATTTTTACTAATTGATCAGTTGTATAACCTGTTTCTTCTTGTAACTCTCGTAATGCTGCTGCTTCGGGTACTTCACCTTTTTCTAATTTACCTGCCGGTATTTCTAATAAAAATTCATCACATGTCACACGAAATTGTTCAACCAATAACACTTCTTTATCTTTTGTCAATGCGGCAATCGCAACGGCACCTTGATGTTTAATCATTTCACGATGACCGATTTGATTATTTGGCAATTCAACTTCTGCCACTTGTAAATGAACCACTTTACCTTGATAAATATCTTTTTGCGTTAATATTTTTTCTTGATATCTCATTGTTAACTCCTCATTCTTTCAACGTAAATTTACTAAAATCACTTGCAATTAAAATATCCTGCATTTGATAATTCACAATATCTTCTAATAAATAGCGACTACTAATATGTGTTGCAATAGTTTGCTTAACTTGTGCGGCTTGTGCCATTTCACTCAATTGTGGCAAAGTTGTATGAAAATAATTATAAGCTAAATGTGTATCTTCTTCAGATAAATAAGTCGCTTCATGAATAAAAATATCTGCATTTTTTGCTAATTCAATAGTTTGCGTTACTGCTCGTGAATCACCACAAATGGCAATAATTTTTCCAGCTTGTACTTCACCAACAAAATCTTGTGCATGATATATTTGACCTTGCCACTCAAAATCATGACCCTCTTTAATTTGTTTATATAATGGACCACTTGGAATACCTAAATGACGTAATTTTTCTGCATCTAATGCACCTGGTTTATTAGGTAAAGTAATACGGTAGCCAAAACTATCAATACCATGCTCTAATTTTTTAACTGCTACTTGATAGTTATCTTCAATAATTATACCATCATCTTCAAACTCAATGATATTTAAAGGATAATTTAATCTCGATTGTGACACAGTTAACACAGTTTCGATAATTTGTTTAATACCTTTTGGACCATACAAAGTTAAGGGTAAATCTTTACCGCCATGAAAAGATCGACTTGATAATAATCCAGGTAACCCAAAAATATGATCACCATGTAAATGTGTGATAAAAATTTTCGTTAATTTTGATAATTTAATTGAAGTTCTTAAAATTTGATGCTGTGTAGCTTCTCCACAATCAATTAACCATGTTTCTTTTAAACTTTGACTAAAATCTAAAAATATAGACTGTGTATTTCTCATAGTGGAAGGCAAGCCTGCACCTGTTCCTAAAAATATTATCTCCATTTATGTTCTTCTTTCTACTTTTGTTAATTTTCATTATACCATTTTTTAAAATTCTTTTGAAGAAAAGTTCTATTTTGTTTTAAATTACCAAAGTAAAACAACCTATCTTATCAGCTTTTCTCATGATTTCTAAAAAAATATTATTTTTTTCAAAAAAACTATTGCATTTAATTTTAAAATAGGTATAATAAATATTGTTCGCTAGAAGAACATACCATTCCACAGTAGCTCAGTTGGTAGA
>NZ_JBZXTS010000042.1:0-11315 GCF_058895785.1 Staphylococcus sp. B1(2026) | reverse complement strand
ATCAACACTCTTTGACAAAGAGCCTAAAAATCATAATTTAAAGAGATTTTTAGTTTTATTTTGTTTCTGATGCTACTGCTAATCGATTTAATGCTCGTAACAGTGCTAACTCTGCACGTTTTTGATCTATATTTTCTTGTGAACTATCTAAACGTGATTGCGCACGTGATACGGCTTGTTTTGCTCGCTCTATGTCAATTTTTTCTGCTAATTCTGCTGCTTGAACAAGAATATTCACCTGTTCTTTATGTACTTCTGCAAAACCTTCAGTAATAGCTAAAAATTTAGTGTGTTTTAAACCAGTAGATGCATCTTCAGTCACAATACGAACTTCACCTACTTTTAAAGCAACAACGGTAGGCACATGATTCGCCATAAAACCAATTTCGCCTGAAGTGGTTTGTAGCACAACTAAGTTGACATCTGACTGCTCATATACAACACCATTAGGTGTAACAACGCTAATAGTTAATGTTGCCATAATATGCCTCCTATTCAATATACATCCTCAAGACTATTAAACTTCAACACCCATTGATTTTGCTTTTTCTATTACATCTTCAATACCACCAACTAAACGGAAAGCATCTTCTGGAATATGGTCATATTTACCTTCTAAAATTGCTTTGAATGCTGCAACAGTTTCTTGCACTGGTACGTAAGAACCTTTTTGACCAGTGAATTGTTCAGCTACATGGAAATTTTGTGATAAGAAAAATTGAATACGACGCGCACGGTCTACGACTAATTTATCTTCATCAGATAATTCATCCATACCAAGAATTGCAATAATATCTTGTAATTCACGATAACGTTGTAAAGTACTTTGAACTTCACGCGCAACTTGATAATGTTCCTCACCAACAATTTCAGGTGATAACGCACGTGATGTTGACGCTAATGGATCTACTGCTGGATAAATCCCCATTTCTGTCAAACGACGTTCTAAGTTAGTTGTTGCATCTAAATGTGCAAATGTTGTTGCAGGGGCTGGGTCAGTATAATCATCCGCCGGTACATAAATAGCTTGGATTGATGTTACCGAACCTGTTTGTGTTGATGTAATACGTTCTTGTAATTGACCCATTTCTGTTGCTAAAGTTGGTTGATAACCTACTGCAGAAGGCATACGACCTAATAAAGCTGATACTTCTGAACCCGCTTGTGTGAAACGGAAGATATTATCAATAAATAATAATACGTCTTGACCCATTTCATCACGGAAATATTCTGCCATTGTTAACCCTGTTAATGCAACACGCATACGTGCACCAGGTGGCTCATTCATTTGTCCAAATACCATTGCTGTTTTATTAATAACCCCTGATTCGCTCATTTCAAAGTATAAATCATTACCTTCACGTGTACGTTCACCGACACCGGCAAATACTGAAATACCACCATGTTCTTGTGCAATGTTATTAATTAATTCTTGAATTAATACTGTTTTACCAACACCGGCACCACCGAATAAACCGATTTTACCACCTTTAATGTATGGTGCTAATAAATCTACAACTTTAATACCCGTTTCTAAAATCTCTACTTTTGTTGATAATTCATCAAATTTTGGCGCTGGACGATGAATTGGATCACGTCTTACTTGCGCTTCCACTGGTGCTTTATTATCAATTTCTTCACCTAAAACATTAAATACACGCCCTAATGTTGCTTCACCTACCGGCACAGAAATTGGTTTACCTGTATTTATAACTTCAGCACCACGCTGTAAACCATCTGTTGATGACATGGCAATTGTACGTACAGTATCATTACCTAATTGTAATGCGACTTCTAAAGTTAATGTTTCACTTTCTTCGCTTGTACCACGTTTAACTTCTACTTGTAAAGCGTTTAATAAATCAGGAAGTTCTCCTGTTGAAAATTTAACATCAACAACAGGTCCCATAACTTGAAGAACCTTACCTTTTGACATTATTTTTCCTCCTATACTTATTTCTGAGCTGCTGCTGCGCCACCGATAATCTCGGTAATTTCTTGTGTAATTGCTGCCTGACGTGCGCGATTATATTGAATTGATAAATCATCAATAATTTGCGAGGCATTATCTGTCGAATTTTTCATAGCTGATTTACGTGCAGCATGTTCACTAGCTTTACCATCTAACACCGCACCAAATACCATACTCTCTACATATTGAGGTAGTATAACATTTAATATTGTAGCGGCATCCGGTTCAAATTCAAATTGATAACGTACTTCACCTATTGATTCTAATTCACTAATCGGCAATACTTTATGTGCTACTGGCACTTGAGAAATCATACTTTCAAAGTGATTATATTGTAAGTACAGTTCGTCAAAAGCATGATTACTGAAAGCCTCAAGCACATATTTAGCAATTATTTTAGCATCTGCAAAAGATACTTTATCTGAAATATTCAAAAAACTTTCAATCACATGATAACCACGTTTTTTTAGAAAATTTGTGCCATAAGCACCAATTGTTATAATAGCGTAACGTTGTGGATCATTTTGATGTTTTTCTTTAATCACACGAACTAATTGTCTTAAGACATTCGCATTATATGCACCCGCTAATCCACGATCACTTGTAACAACCAAATATCCTGTACATTTAACCTCTCTATGTTCTAATAAAGGATGATCTAATGTTGTACTTTTTGCTGCAATTGTTGCGATAACTGATTGAATTTTTTCCATATAAGGTAGAAATGTACGAACATTATTTTGTGCTTTCATCAATTTAGAAGTAGACACCATTTCCATGGCTTGTGTGATTTGACTCATATTTTTTGTTGAAGTGATTTTATTTTTAATATCACGTAATGATCCCATTAGTCACCGTCCTTTCTATACAATAAAATTATTTAATTAAGCAAATGTTTTTTTGAATTCTACAAATACTTCATTCATTTTATCTTCAGATGGTAAATCTTTAGTATCACGGATAGTTGTTAATACTTCTTGACCTAATTCATGTGCATCTAACCAACTATATAGAGCCATTTCAAACGCAAGAACACGTTTAACTTCTACTTCATCTAAATGTCCACGTGTTAATGCGTATAGAATCATAACTTGTTTTTCTACAGGAATTGGCTCATGTAAACCTTGTTTTAACACTTCAACTGTACGTTCACCACGTGCTAATTTCGCACGCGTAGCTGCATCTAAATCTGAACCAAATTGTGAGAAAGCTTCTAATTCACGATATGCGGCTAAATCTAAACGTAATGTACCTGATACTTTTTTCATTGCTTTAATTTGTGCTGCACCACCTACACGTGATACTGATAAACCTGCATTAATCGCTGGTCGCACACCAGAAAAGAATAAGTCTGATTGCAAGAAAATTTGACCATCTGTAATCGAAATAACATTAGTTGGAATATATGCTGAAATATCTCCTGCCTGTGTTTCTACAAATGGTAAAGCTGTAATCGAACCGCTACCTAATTCTTCAGTAATACGTGCTGCACGTTCTAGTAAACGACTGTGTAAATAAAACACGTCACCTGGATAAGCTTCACGACCTGGTGGACGTTTTAATAATAATGATAACTCACGATAAGCTGCTGCTTGTTTAGATAAATCATCATAAATAATGACAACATCTTTACCTTGGTACATGAATTCTTCTGCCATTGCCACACCTGCATAAGGTGCTAAATATAATAATGGTGATGGTTGAGAGGCTGATGCTGTTACAACAATTGTGTAGTCAAGTGCACCATGTTGTCTTAATGTTTCTACAACACTACGTACTGTTGATTCTTTTTGTCCGATGGCAACATAAATACAAATCATGCCTGTATCTTTTTGTGCTAAAATCGAATCAATGGCAATTGCTGTTTTACCAGTTTGACGATCTCCAATAATCAATTCACGTTGTCCACGACCAATTGGTACTAAAGCATCAATAACTTTAATCCCTGTTTGGAAAGGTACAGATACCGATTTACGTCCCATAACACCTACAGCCGGTTCTTCAATACGGCGACGTTTTGTTGTTTCGATTGGGCCTTTACCATCTACTGGCATACCTAATGGATTTACTACACGCCCGATTAAAGCTTCACCTACTGGCACATCCATTACACGGCCTGTACGACTCACTTCATCGCCTTCTTTAATATCTAAATAGTCACCTAAAATAATGACACCTACATTATTTTCTTCTAAGTTTTGCGCAAGTCCAACTACACCTGTACGTGTAAATTCTAATAACTCACCTGCCATAACTTCATTCAAGCCATACACACGTGCAATACCATCACCAACTTCTATAACTGTCCCTGTATCTTTAACAGTCATATCCGCTTGATAATTAGCAATTTGCGCTTGTAATAAGGCACTGATTTCTTCAGCTTTAATGGCCATTTATGTCACTCCTTTTCATGTTAAATTGCATCATCTGAAAATTATTGATATTTCTCAAATTGACGTTTAAGTTGTGCTAATTGATTTAACGCTGTCCAATCATAAACTTTTTGTCCTATTTTTACGCGTAAACCTGCAATAATATCTTCATTAATTCCGTTAGTTAATGTTAATATTTTACCTGGATATTTTTTTTCAAAAATCGTTTTTATTTGATTCAATTCTTCTTGAGATAATAAATACATTGATTCTATCTCAACAGTCAAATGTCCTTGGTAATTTTCGTAAAGTTCGACAAAAACTTCAAAAACATTTTCAATTTCATCCGTATGATTTAATTCTACTAATAGTTTTAAATTGTTACGAAATTCATTTGTACTAGCTCTAAATACGTCATCAATAATAACATATTTTTCTGTTGCAAGTATCGTTGGTTGGGCTAATAATTGATGTAATTGATAACGTTCAGTTTTTGTCAATTGATGATAATTATTAATATCATCATATACTTGTTGTAATGTTTGATGTTCTTTGGCTACTTTAAATAAAGCAGTCCCCATACGCGTATCAAATACTGAACGACTCATTATCTTTGGCCCTCCTCCGCTAAAATATTTTGAATATATGCTTTTTGATCTTCAAGTGTCAATTCTTTCTTCATCAATTTAGAAGCAATGGCGACTGATAAGTTAGCTACTTCTTTATTAATTTGACTAATTGCACGTTGTTTTTCATTTTCAATATCTCTTTGTGCATTTTCTTTTAATTGTTCTGCTTGTTGTTTTGCATCAGCAAGCATCTTTTCTTTTTCTGTTTTTGCTTGTAATTCAGCATTTGTTAATAATTGTTGAATTTCTTGTTGCGCATTTTGCATAGCTTGTTTATTTTGTTCTAAATAAACTTGTGCTTCTTCACTCGCTTTTTCGGCTTGTTCTACTTGTTGTATAATATGATCTTCACGTTGTTTCAACATGTCCATTAATGGACCCCATGCAAATTTACTTAACAATATCAGCAAAATTGAGAAAGAAAGTAAAGTCACAATAATTGTACCTAATTCTACACCTGATAAAGCCAATGTACTCGATTGATTAATCACCACGTCGTTAACACTTCCTTTCTATTATTATCATTTAGTAAATTACTATCTACCTAATAACATGAATGCGATAACGATAGCGATAACTGGTACAGCTTCAATAACACCAATACCGATAAACATTGTTGAACGTAATTGTTTTGCTTGTTCTGGCTGTCTTGCCATTGCTTGAATTGTGTTACTAAATAGTAAACCATTCCCAATACTTGCTCCTAGTGCTGCTAAACCTGCTGCTAAACCTGCTGCGATTAAACCCATTTTTAAAATCCTCCTAAAATATAATTAAAATTAATGTTCATCATTAACATGATGAGAAATATACATCATTGCTAACAAAGAAAAAATAAGTGCTTGAATACAGTTAACAAAGATACTAAATCCTTGCCATACGACATTGGCTGCAATACCTAAAACACCTGAAAAGATACCTGTGATTGTACCACTAAATAACATCATACTCAATGATGCTAGTAAGCCAATCAATACTTCCCCTGCATAGATATTACCATAAAGACGCAAACCTAAAGTTAAAGTATTTGCTAGTTCTTCTAAAATAGTCATCGGTGCCATAGGTGATTTGTATAGCTGTACATAATTTTTTACACCTTTATTTCTTAAACCAAGATAATGTGATAATACCATCACAAGTGCTGATAATGTTAATGTGACAGTCACATTTGCTGTAGGTGATTTCCACCATAATTGATGGTCAACTACGATTGCAAAAGGCAAACCTAACATATTAGAAATAAAAATAAATGTAATAAATGTCGCTGCTAAAGCAAATACACTCTTACCTACATGCCATTCCATTGAAGTACCAATAACTTGTTCTCTAACTAGATTAGCTATTAGCTCTACAAATGCTTGCTTTTTACTTGTCGGCTTAATTTTTAACTGACGTGTCAGTAGCATCACCACAATAAAAGTTACGATACATGAAATTACAATCATTAAACATGTCGATAAATTAAAATCTAAACCTAACCAAGTGATTATCGGTTCTTCATGCTTCACATTGTTCTCTCCTTTCTGTTTATTTAGTTATTTAAAATAAATACCTAAAAACTTTTTATAGGTGACAAAAATTAATAAAGTCATGACAAACTTTAAATAGTGCCACTTCAAATAACACTACATTTCACGCTAGACATCACTCATATCAATTTTTTCTTTTTCGCATCACAATTGACAGAAAAAGCATATACCTATTATATGATAAATCATCTTTTTTTACCATCAAAGTTATGAATTTTCATGAGATTTCTTGATTTATTTTATATAAATATACACTTAAAAATAAACATATTCTAAATACTGGCTACTATAATATTTAAAACAAAAAAAGAGATGACACAATGTGTCATCTCTGGATCGTATTAATTATAATTTAACGATGTTAGTTGCTTGTGGACCTTTTTGACCTTCTTCAACGTCAAAAGTTACTGCTTGGCCTTCAGCTAATTCTTTATAACCATCGCCTTGGATTGCTGAGAAGTGTGCAAATACATCTTTACCTTCCTCAGTTGTAATAAAACCAAAACCTTTTTCTGAATTAAACCATTTCACTGTACCTTTAGTCATGTGTGGTTCCTCCTTTTATTTTTTTATTGCAATATTAAATGTTGATAATTCGTAAGGAAAACACTCACTCTAAAGAATGAAGTAGCTTATAAATCTCTTTAACATATATTACTCTTTTAATATACATTGTTTTGTTATACTTGTCAACAATTTTTCTTTGTTTATTTTATATTTTTTTATTTTGTACCAAAAATACGATCGCCTGCGTCACCTAAACCTGGCACAATATAACTGTGAGAATTTAATTTTTCATCTAAAGCAGCAATGTAAATATCTACATCTGAATGCGCTTCTTGCAAAGCTTTTACACCTTCTGGTGCTGCAATTAAACACATAAACTTAATATTTTTCGCGCCCTCTTCTTTTAACATGTCAATAGCTGAAATAGCTGAACCACCTGTTGCTAACATTGGATCTACTACAATAAATTCACGTTGTTGGGGCTCACTTGGTAATTTCATATAATATTTATGCGCTTCTAATGTTTCAGGATCACGATATAAACCAATATGTCCTACACGTGCTGATGGCAATAAACGTAACATCCCATCTATCATACCTAAACCTGCACGTAAAATCGGTACAAATACTACTTTTTTACCTGCCAAACGTTTACAAGTTGTGATTTCAATAGGTGTTTCAACTTCTACATCTTCTAATTCCATTTCTCTTGTAATTTCATAAGCCATTAACATTGCGACTTCATTTGTTAATTCTCTGAAATCTTTTGAAGAAGTATTAATATCTCTAATAAAAGATAATTTGTGTTGGATTAAGGGGTGATTAAATACATGTACTTTTGACATAAGTTTTCTCCTTTAATATAGTGGATATTTTTCAACTAAAGTGGCAACACGTTGATGTGCTTCTGTTAGTTTCTCTTCATTGTAACGATTATCAATCACTAATGCAATAATTTCTGCTACTTCTTGCACATCTTTAATATCAAATCCACGTGTTGTAATTGCTGGTGAGCCAATACGAATACCGCTTGTTACAAAGGGGCTTAATTTTTCATAAGGAACTGTATTTTTATTACAAGTAATACCTACACTATCTAATAATTGTTCTGCTTCTTTACCTGTTATTTCTTTGTTTGTTAAATCAATTAACATTAAATGATTATCTGTCGTCTCTGACACTACTCTAAAACCATGTTGTTGTAGTGTTTGTGCCATTGCTTTAGCATTATCAACTACAGCTTGCTGGTAACTTTTGAATTCTGGTGTTAAAGCTTCCCCAAAAGCAACTGCTTTAGCTGCAATAACATGCATCAATGGTCCACCTTGAATACCTGGGAAAATCGTACGATTAATTGCTTTAATAACATCTTCATCATTAGATAAAATTAATCCACCACGTGGTCCACGTAAAGTTTTATGCGTTGTCGTTGTTACTACGTGTGCGTAGGGCATTGGTGAAGGATGCAAGCCAGCTGCAACTAAACCAGCAATATGTGCCATGTCAACAAATAAATAAGCATTAACTTCATCAGCAATTTGACGTAATTGAGCAAAATCTATTGTACGTGAATAAGCAGAAGCACCTGCTACAATCATTTTAACCTGATTTTCTTTAGCTAATTGTAAAATTGTTTCATAATTAATTGTTTCTGTCGTTTTATCTAAACCGTAAGAAACAACATTAAATAATTTACCCGAAAAGTTTACTGGGCTACCATGTGTTAAATGCCCACCATGTGATAAATCCATTCCTAAAATTGTATCACCTGTTTTTAACAAACCAAAATAGACAGCCATATTAGCTTGAGAACCTGAATGTGGTTGTACATTAGCATACTCTGCACCAAATAATGTTTTAGCACGTTCAATAGCCAATTGTTCAACGATATCTACGTATTCACAACCGCCATAATAACGTTTGCCAGGATATCCTTCAGCGTATTTATTTGTTAATACTGATCCTTGTGCTTCTAATACCGCTTCTGATACGATATTTTCTGAAGCAATTAATTCAATATTATTTTGTTGTCTATGATATTCTTTCATCATCGCTTGATAGACTTCTGGATCACTTTGTTTTAATCTTGCTTGCTCGTTTTTTTCTAACATCTTGCAGCCCCACTTTCTATATGAACGATTACTTTTGTTCTAAGTCACTAATTTTATCTATACGAATTTGATGACGCCCACCTTCAAACTGTGATTTCAACCAAATATCTACAATTTCTCTTGCTAAAGATGGCCCTATTACTCGCTCACCCATCGCAATAATATTAGAATTATTATGTTCACGTGTCACGCGTGCTGTAAAACAATCATGTACTAAGGCACATCGTACACCATTAATTTTATTAGCTGCAATAGACATACCAATACCCGTACCACAAATTAAAATCCCACGATCATATTGTCCATTCACTACACCTTCAGCAACAATTTTAGCATAATCAGGATAATCCACAGATGTAGGTTGATGCGGACCAAAATCATCATATTCATGACCTAATTCTTTTAATAACTCAATAATTTCTGAACGCAAGTGAATACCACCGTGATCTGAAGCAATTGCAATTTTCATAATAAAACCTCCTAAAAATGATATTAGATTTATACTTTTAATTATAGTCAACTTTACAAAAAATAGAAAGCAAAAAATGATAGGCTTTCTAGACAATTTAACTTAGACTTTATATTTTAACGTCTATTTCACAGAAAACCTATCATTTTACTACTCATTCTAACTAAATTTAATCATTGTATATTTTTTCTTACCTCGACGAATAATGGTAAATTCATCTTCTATACGTTGTGTTGCATCTACAATAAAGTTAACATCTTGTTGACGCTGTCCATTTACATAAATTGCACCATTGGTAATATCTTCACGAGCTTGACGTTTTGATGCTACAACTTTAGCTTCGATTAATAAATCTACTAAATTATAATCTGCTTTAGCTAAGTTTGACGTTGGCACATCTTTAAAACCTTGACGTATCTCATCTGCTGTTAATTGTGATAAATCACCTGAGAATAAAGCTTGTGAAATACGAATAGCTTGTGACAATGCCGCTTCACCGTGAATTAATTGTGTTAATTCACTTGCTAAAGCTTTTTGTGCAGCACGCAAATGTGGTGCTTGTGCCATTTGTTGTTCTAAATCTTCAATTTCTTGACGTGATAAAAATGTGAAACGTTTTAAAGCACTCATCACATCACTATCTGCTGTATTATACCAAAATTGATAAAATTCATAAGGTGAAGTTTGTTTAGTATCAAGCCATACTGCGCCACCTGTTGATTTACCAAATTTCGTACCATCTGCTTTCAACATTAATGGAATAGTAAAACCATAAGCTTCAACATCACCTTCAATACGACGCATTAGCTCTAAACCACTTGTAATATTACCCCACTGATCAGAACCACCTAATTGTACTTTTACATTTAAGTGCTTATTTAAATGTAAAAAGTCAATCGCTTGTAAAATAGTATAAGTAAATTCAGTAAATGATAAACCTGTTTCTAAACGTGAAGCTACTGAATCTTTAGCTAATAAATAATTAATACCTACATGTTTTCCATAATCTCTTAAAAATGAAATCATAGATATTTCGCCCAACCAGTCTTGGTTATTAACAAAAACAGCTTCATTATCGAATACATTTTCTAATTGTTTTGTTAATGCCTTAACATTGTTATTAATGACATCCAAAGTTAATAATTGGCGTTCTTCACTACGTCCTGATGGATCACCAATTGTTCCAGTGGCACCACCAACTAACACGACTGGTTGATGACCATATTGTTGGAAACGACGTAATGTTAAAAATGGTAGTAAATGACCCACATGTAAAGAATTACCCGTTGGATCTGTACCACAATAAATAGAAACACGTTCTTTATCTAATAATTGTAATAAACCTTCTGCATCAGTTTGTTGATAAACTAAACCACGCCATTGTAAATCTTCTAATAATTGTTGTGCATTTAAACTCATATTATCCTCCTTAAAATATAAAAAGCCCTTGCAAATTACTGCAAGGGCGAAATTTTCGCGGTACCACCTTGATTAGCCGAAGCTATCTCTCATCTATACGTTAGATGTACGTGTAAGTTGTTTAATATAAAGTGTATTCACTAAACAACTGTGTTAATTTTCACTCACCATTAACTTTCTATGTGCTACAGTTTATTTAACTACTTGTCTTTACTTACATTATATTAAATTACTTGGATTATAACATACAAAAAATAGCCATTCAATACTTTTATCGTTATCATGTATCTATTGCGTAGTTCAAAAT
>NZ_JBZXTS010000041.1:0-11519 GCF_058895785.1 Staphylococcus sp. B1(2026) | reverse complement strand
TGATGAAGAGTGATGAGATTGTCTATAGTTTTAAAAAAATGTATGAGTTTATTTTGCTCTTCTATACTAGCAAAATAAACTTCTTGTTTTTTTACTATATTTGAGTTTAAATTCACTTGACTTCCAGGTTGTCCATATTTTTTCCAATTCAATCTAAAGATTTCAAACCAATAAAACATAAAATCTATTTCAAATTTTGGATTATAAAAAATTAAAAATCCATCATGAACACCAGTTTGAACATAGTTTATAACAGGCTTTCCAACAGTTGCTGCTATACTTAATAATAAATGTGGAGTTTTTATTACACGAGTTTTTTCTTGCCCTAACTTAGAAATTTTCTGATTTAAGTAATTAATTCTTCCATTTTGCTCTGTAACATCAGTAATTCTTAACCATCCAATTTCTGAATTTTCATCAAACCATTTTGAGTCTTGTATCGGTCGTGGTGAAGAACCACGACTAATCTCCGCCACTTCCTCCAACTTACGCTGTTCCCAAGCTTGAATTCCATATAATTAATTATATAATTTTGTATATTTATAAATATTAATGTTTAGTAATAAGGTTGAATATTTCATTTTTATTTTGCTGTATAAAGCAATTGGATGAATTAATTATTAAGTTGAATGGGTGAGAGAATAAACAATCTATTGTTGATGAAATATTAAATGACAATAGGGTAGCTATGTGGTAATCTTAAAGGATAGTAGTTTATATGATTGGAGGTCTATTATGGAAGAAGTTTTATTAACTTTTAACCAATTTAATAAAAAAATATCTAAACACCAAACGTTTAATAATTTATCGTTTACAGTTCAACGTGGACAAATATTAGGGATTATTGGTGAAAATAATTCGGGTAAGTCAAGATTATGTCATTATATTTTGAAATATAGATACAGCAAACGTGGTGGCTTAGTTGTTCATGCAAAAGAAATATCAATTATGCCTGAATCACCATTGTTTTATAGTGATTTTAGTGGATGGAAGAATTTAAAACTATTGAGTCAATTAAATTATCCAAATATAACAGATGAACAATTGGTGCAAATATTAAAAGTGATGCATCTTTATCATGAGCGTAAGAAAAAAGTAAGAGATTATTCTTTAGGTATGCGTGTTAGATTATCATTAGCATTGGCATTAGTTTCACAACCTGATTTATTAATTATTGATGAACCCTTTACAGGTTTAGATACATTTGCTAGACATGAGTTGATTCAATTATTAAAAGTATTAGCTAAGCAAGGTATAGGTATTTTATTGACAACGAATCATTTAACTGAAGCGGAAAATTTATGTACTGATATTATAGTGCTAGCAGATGGTAAAATATCAGAAGTAATTGATTTTAAAGAAATATCAAAAACTAAAGTTGCAACGCAATTTAAAGTTGATAAAGTTGAAACGGCACGTAATCTATTAAAAGGTTATGGCTATAAAATTTTAACGAAAACAGAAGATGCTATCGTTGTAGAAGTTGAAAATGGTTATTTAGATGAGAGTATTGAATTATTAGTACAACATGATATTAAAATTAGCACTGTAACAGAAGTAAAAGAAACTTTATCAAAATATTTTGTATCATCTATTAATGAGTAAAGGAGAAATATGAAAGCATTATTTAAATTTGAATTTGCTAAATTGTATCATCGCAAAATAACATGGTTAATGATTATCATGAGTATAGTGTTGTCTGTGATAGCTGCTTTTACTATTCCTTGGTATAAAAATAAGCATGAGATAACAATATTAATGAGTTATACAATTTATATGAAGTATATATTAACGACGATTATTTTTATTTCAATTATTTATTTTAATTTAACTTTAGTCGAAGAAATGCAAAGAAAAACTGCTAAAATTGTAGCTTATCAGCAAATTAAAGTTGGGAAATGGTTAATGGCTAAATGGTTCAATATTACTGTGTTCTGTTTAATATTGGCGAGTTTGTCTATTATATCTTTAGTTGTCGGTATTTATTTATTTAGTGGCTATGTATTATTTGATGAACAAAGTTTTGCTAATAATTTAGCTGTTGAAATAATAACATTAATTGTGCGCTTATTGTTTTACGGTGGTTTAACAATGTTATTAACTAATATTTTTGTATTAAGTCGATTAGCTGTGTTAATTAGTATATGTTGGTTGATTTTCAATCAAAAGATTATTCATTATTTAGAGTTATTAATTAATAATAATTTTACAAACTATACGAAACATTTACCGACAAGTATTTTAAAATTTATGCAACAAGATAATAATTTAGCGATGCAGCAACTAGTGCAGTTTACATTACAAGCACTTATTATTTTATTAATTGCTCTTGTTTTGATTATTATTTCACAAACTATTTTTAAAAAACGTGTTGCGAGAATAAAATAATAAAAGATATCATTAATTTAACGTGTTTGTTTAATTAATGATATCTTTTTGTTATTTCATGAACATCCAAATAACTGTTGAGAAACCAGATAATAAAATTGTGATTAACATGATGAAAACCATAATACGACTTAATTTTTTACGCATGAATGTATCCTCCTTGTATAATATCTAATTCTATTGTATCAAAAAATATATATTAAACAACTACAAAATGTTTCTAAGGTGTGATTAGTTGCAGTCTCTATAAATTATGGTAAAATATAAAAGAAATAAAAAAGGAGGACAATTCATTTGAATATTTTTATCTATTTCATTTTAATTTCATTGTTACCGATGTGGGCACAATATAAATTGAAATCTACTTATTCGAAATATAGTAAAGTCGCGTCTACTTCTGGAAAAACTGGTAAACAAGTAGCGGAAGAAATTATGCACGCTAATGGTATTTATGATGTAGAGGTAGTACAAGGTCAAGGTTTATTATCTGATCATTATAATCCTTCAACGAATCAAGTTGTTTTATCACCACATAATTATTCTACACCTTCAGTGGCAGCAACAGCAGTTGCAGCACATGAAGTAGGGCATGTTATCCAAGATAAAGTGGCTGATTATAAACCAATGAGATTGCGTGCGATGTTAGTCCCTTTAGCTAATTTAGGTTCTAATTTAAGCTGGATGGCAATTACAGTAGGTATGTTTTTAACGTATATGAATTCTTATTTAGGTCATTATGCATTATGGGCAGGTGTTATTTTTATGGCTTTTGCCGTGATGTTCCAAATTGTTACATTACCTGTAGAATTTGATGCCTCAAAACGTGCTTTACAACAAGTTGAAGCATTAAATATTGTAGAAGAAAAAGAATATCGTCATTGTAAAAAAGTTTTAACAGCAGCGGCATTAACATATGTTGCGGGTGCAGCAGTTGCATTAATTGAACTATTTAGATTTATATTAATGGCAAACAGTAGCTCGCGTGATTAATAAAAAATAAGGCTTGAGAATAATTACTTCAAGCCTTATTTTTTATTTAGTCATGATTAAGAGGTTGTTTATTTTGATCTAATGTGAAACCTTCGCCCATCACATCGTGAGTATCAACAACTGTAACAAAAGCATGTGGATCTACTTTATTAATTAAACGTTTCATTTGTTGAATTTCATTGCGTGCCACAACACAGTAAATAATTTTATTTTCATGTTTAGTATAGTAACCTTGGGTATGAATAAATGTCACACCACGATTTAATTCTTTATCAATTAACTCAGCAATTTCGTTATATTTTGAAGAAATAATAGTAAAGCCTTTACCACCATAACCTCCTTCAACAACAAAGTCGATCACACGTGTTGCGATGAACACGAATAATAGCGTGTAAGTTGTCGTACGTAAATTTTGAAAAACAATTAATGTCATTAGAATAACTAAAAAGTCAACTGCTAACATGACTTTACCCATTGATAAACCAAAATATTTATTCACTATACGCGCAATAATATCTGTACCACCTGTTGTACCACCGGCATTAAATGTTATACCTAGACCTAAACCAAGAATTACACCACTAATAATAACAACAAGTACTAGATCATTTTGTAAATTAATAGTAAAGTGAATGTGGCTAAAAATACTTAACCAAGCAGATACGGAAACTGTACCAAGTAAACTATAAACTAGTGAACGTTTACCTAATGTACGCCAACCTATAATAAATAAGGGGATATTTAAGATAATGTTCATATAAGAGACAGGAATCTTAAATAAATAGTATGTAATTAAAGTAATACCTGTTACGCCGCCTTCAAAAAGTTCATACGGAATAATTAAATAATTAATACCAAAAGAAAAAATACCGGTACCGAGAATAATAAGCAAAATATTTTTTAACTTAAACATGTTTAACTCCTTCGTAAATATAATTGTTTATAATTATAGCAAATAATAAAATAGTTTTAAAGTTGCATTTATACTCTATTCACTATACATTATTATGATAATTTAAAATAGGTATTCTTTAAAATGTTTTAGTTGATGTCTATCATTATAATGTAAGTGCATTAATAAATGCAGAATTAGCTTCTATAATTTGTGTGTGATTTTTATTTTAAATTGTCTAAAGCATATTGTGCTTCTTCTGAAGTGAAATTTTCTCCATATTCTGATGTCAGTTGCTCGTACAACTCATCTTTAGGTGATTTTTTTCATTTATATAGTATCGAGCATTTTTAAGTGCATTGATCTTATAATCAACTTTTAAATTATCAATAGCATATTGTGCGATTTTTGGGGATAGATTTTCACCGTAAGGAGCGATCAATTGATTATAAATACCGGCTTTTGACATATGAAATTTATTCGAATAAGAATATGCACTTTCTAATGCATATTCTAGGTCAGTTAGTTCTTCTATTTCATTATCAAAATCAAAATTATTAATTATTAAATTCATTAATACTATGATTTGATAGTTTGAAAGTTTTTCCATAGCGCCTCCATATACATTAAAATAAAAAATGACGTTAAAAAATAGAATAAACAGTTAGTGTCTCAAATTATAGCTTATTTCCTTAAAAGAATATATTATTATATAAATAATTTTATAATTTATTAAGTCAGAGTTTTTTGTCAGTATGTGGCGTAAACTTTAGAAGTTCTGTTAATTTTATAAAGTAGTATTTGATTTATTAAAAAAAATCAAAAAAAGTGATGAATATGGTTGACGACAAGGGGGGAGTGTATTATACTATTCAAGTATAGTATGTAGGTGCATACGTACCTTGACATATCTGTATATTTTTGAAAAATCGGAGGGGGGGAAACAGAGATGTCAAAAACAGTAGTTCGTAAAAACGAATCATTAGAAGATGCTCTTCGCCGTTTCAAACGCACAGTTTCTAAAAATGGTACAATACAAGAAGTTCGTAAACGTGAATTCTACGAAAAACCAAGTGTTCGCCGTAAGAAAAAATCAGAAGCTGCGCGTAAACGTAAATTCAAATAAGAATAGCGTTAGTGGTGGATGTTTCTCATGCTAAGTAACCCTTCTTAACATAAAGAGAACGAAATGATAACCATACTAGATAGTCATCTAGTATGGTTTTAAATATAATTGGAGATGAATAAGTATATGAATAAAGCGATGAATGTAGAAAGTTTCAATTTAGATCATACTAAAGTTCGTGCACCGTATATTCGTTTAGTCAATGTTTATACAGGTACGAATGGTGATAAAATTTATAAATATGATATTCGTTTTTGTCAACCTAACAAAGAACATTTAGAGATGCCAAGTTTACACTCATTAGAACATTTGGTAGCTGAATTAATACGTAATCATTTAGCTGATGTTTTAGATTTTGGTCCAATGGGCTGTCAAACAGGTTTTTATTTATCTGTTATTAATAATCCAAGTTATGAAGCTATTGAAACAGCTTTAACAGCAACATTACAAGATGTTTTAGTTGCGACAGAAGTACCAGCTTGTAATGAAGTGCAATGTGGTTGGGCAACTTCACACTCGTTAGAAGGTGCCAAATTAGTAGCTGAACAATTTTTAGCTAAAAAAGATGAATGGCAATATGTTTTTGATACAGACTATCCTAACAACTAATAAAAATTCGGTAAGATTTAATCTTATCGAATTTTTTGTGTTTATACAATATAAGCTTTAATATTATTAATTAATAAATTATAACGTGTTGCAGTATCTTTATTTGTACCACAATATTCTCTAGCTATGACTTCACTTAACGTATAGTCTATGTGTTCATGATATAAAGTAAATTGATCACTTGTTAAGTCAATAATATAATTATTAATTTTGTTGAAATAATGCGTCCCCCCATTATTATTACGTATTCTATGGATTGTACCGCCAAACATATCATAAACGAGCATAGCAGTAATTGCACATTGACCATAGGTAGGGTCATTATCTAAATTAAATGCTGGATCAGTTTGACAAGCTGGATAGGCTGTTTCTCGTTGCCAAGAGTGTAATAATATTTTAAATAGTTCATCAAGCGTTGTGATTTTATTTGATGCTTTATCTTGGCGTCTGCTAATACTTTGACTATGCTCTTGACCATAATATGTAATAGGTCTACCTGTGCGAGTGAAAAACATTGATATTCCTCCAATATAAGTGATAGGTAAATTTTATCATGTTTACAATGTCATCGACAGTGTTTTCTTGATTAGTATTTATAACTTTATAAGAATAATTAAAGGGGAGTATTATCAAAATATAGTATGTATTGATGAAAAAAAGCTATGAATATTAATATTTCAAGCTTGTTCATTTAAAAGTCAAAAAAAGTCAATTAAAAATGTTGACTTATATTGACTAATTTGATAATATAGGTTTTGTAATTAGCAAACACTATATAAGAGTGCTAATGAAGAGGAGTGATATGATGTTAGTAGAAAGACAGTTATTGATTCTACAGTCTATCATCGATGATTTTATCGATTCAGGTCAACCTGTTGCCTCTAAATCATTATTGAAACAAGCTAAATTTAATATTAGTTCTGCGACAATACGCAATGAAATGAGTAATTTAGAAGAAATGGGGTATATCGAAAAGCCACATACTTCAGCAGGTCGAGTTCCCTCAGAAAAAGGGTACCGTTATTATGTTGATTACTTATTGCATCAATATCATTTAACTGATATAGAAGCACAAAAATTACAACAATTAAAATTAACTAAACACTATAGTCCACAAGACACTTTAAAAACAACAGCCTTATTATTATCAGAGTTAACAGACTATGCAACAATTGTCTTACCACCTGCTACTAGCAATAAGACAATTAAAAAAATAGAGTTAATTTTATTAGATCAAGATCATTTATTGATTATGTTAATCGTCAGTGATGGGCAAATTAAGCAACAGAATTTTAATATACCTTATGATTTACAACAATTTGAAATAACTTATTTAAATAAATTATTAAATGATTATTTATTTAATGTTAATTTAACAGAAGTGTATATGTTAATTCAAAACCAGTTAACGACCATTTTAAAGAAAACGATTAAACATTATGATGTCATCATCAATTTGATTATGAATGTCATTAAACAAGATAGGCAACATCATCATTATGTTGCTGGTAAAATGAACTTGTTTAAACAACCTGATTTATATGATATTAATATAATGGGCAATATGTTGTATTTATTTGAACAACCTGATTTTTTACAATTAATTGAACCAACATCAGGTAAAAATAAAGAGGTGAAGATAGGTAAAGAATTAAATCATGAAATGATTCGAGAACTGTCCATAGTTTCTAAAAATTATCATGATCATCATAATAATATTGGCACAGTTGCGATTATTGGGCCAAAACGAATGAATTACAATAAAGTCATGTGTATGTTAGACTTAGTTAATCAATATTTAGAAACTGAACTTTGATGATGGGAGGGAAAACTGTTGGAAAATACACCGATAGATAATCAAGAAGAAGTTGTAGAAAAAATTGAAGAAGAAACAACAATTCAAGAACAAGAAGAAGCAACTCAAGAAGAAACAGTAACAGAAGAGGTAGATGAATTAACACAATTAAAACATCAAATTTCTGAATTAGAGCAACAAGTAAAAACACAAGAAGATAAATATTTAAGAGCCTATGCTGAGTTTGAAAATTTCAAACGTCGTAAAAACGAAGAAATTTTAACAGACCGTAAATATCGTGCACAAGCGGTAATTACTGATTTATTACCAGCATTAGATAATTTAGAAAGAGCATTGTCACATGCTTCTGAATCAAATAACGAAGAAGTGCAATCATTAACAAAAGGTGTACTAATGGTACAAGAAAGTATTTTAGCTGCACTTAAAAATGAAGGTGTTGAAGTAATAGAAGCTTTAAATGCCACTTTCGATCCAACAATTCATCAAGCAGTTATGCAAGAAAATGATGAAACAAAAGAAAGTGGTAGCGTTATAGAAGAATTTCAAAAAGGTTATAAATTAAAAGATCGTGTACTTAGACCGTCAATGGTTAAAGTAAATGCATAATATATAAATAAATTCGGAGGAAAATAAAATGAGTAAAATTATTGGTATCGATTTAGGAACAACAAATTCATGTGTAGCAGTGATGGAAGGTGGCGAACCAAAAGTTATCGCTAATCCAGAAGGTAATCGTACAACACCTTCAGTTGTTGCATTTAAAGGTGAAGAAATTCAAGTAGGTGAAGTTGCTAAACGTCAAGCAGTAACAAATCCTAATACTGTAATTTCTATTAAACGTCACATGGGTACAGATTATAAAGAACAAGTAAACAATAAAGCATATTCACCACAAGAAATTTCAGCAATGATTTTACAAAACTTAAAAGCAACGGCAGAAGCTTATTTAGGTGAAAAAGTAACAAAAGCTGTTATTACAGTACCAGCCTACTTTAACGATGCACAACGTCAAGCAACTAAAGATGCAGGTAAAATTGCAGGTTTAGAAGTAGAACGTATTATTAACGAACCAACTGCTGCAGCATTAGCATATGGTTTAGATAAAACAGATGTTGATCAAAAAATCTTAGTATTTGACTTAGGTGGTGGTACATTTGACGTATCATTATTAGAATTAGGTGACGGTGTATTTGAAGTATTATCAACTTCTGGTGATAACTACTTAGGTGGTGACGACTTTGATGAAGCGATTATTAATCATTTAGTTGCAGAATTTAAAAAAGAACAAGGTATTGATTTATCACAAGATAAAATGGCAATGCAACGTTTGAAAGATGCAGCTGAAAAAGCTAAAAAAGATTTATCAGGTGTTACTTCTACACAAATTTCATTACCATTCATTTCAGCAGGTGCAAGTGGTCCAGTTCACTTAGAAATGACATTAACACGTGCTAAATTTGATGAATTAACTAGTGATTTAGTTGAAAGAACTTTAAAACCAACACGTCAAGCATTAAAAGATGCAGGTGTATCAGCTAGTGAAATCGATCAAGTATTATTAGTAGGTGGTTCAACACGTATTCCTGCTGTACAAGAAGCAATTAAAAAAGAATTAGGTAAAGAACCTAATAAAGGTGTTAACCCAGATGAAGTTGTTGCGATGGGTGCAGCAATTCAAGGTGGTGTATTAACAGGTGATGTGAAAGATGTTGTATTATTAGACGTTACACCATTATCATTAGGTATTGAAACTATGGGTGGCGTATCAACTGTATTAATTCCACGTAATACAACAATTCCAACATCAAAATCTCAAGTATTTTCAACTGCAGCAGATAATCAACCAGCAGTAGACATTCATGTATTACAAGGTGAACGTCCAATGGCAGCAGATAACAAAACACTTGGTCGTTTCCAATTAACAGATATTCCAGCAGCACCACGTGGTGTACCACAAATTGAAGTAACATTTGATATTGATAAAAATGGTATTGTTAATGTAACTGCTAAAGATTTAGGTACACAAAAAGAACAAAAAATTACAATTGAATCAAGCTCTTCATTATCAGAAGAAGATATTGACAGAATGGTGAAAGAAGCAGAAGCAAATGCAGACGCAGATGCTAAACGTAAAGAAGAAGTAGATACACGTAACAATGCAGATCAATTAGTTTTTGCTACAAATAAAACTTTAGAAGAAGTTGAAGGTAAAGTAGACGAAGCATTAATTAATTCTGCTAAAGAGAAAAAAGAAGCTTTAGAAGCAGCAATTAAAGAAGATAATCTTGAAGATATTAAAACAAAAACTGAAGAATTACAAAAAGTCGTACAAGAATTGTCAATGAAATTATACGAACAAGCAGCCGCAAGTCAACAAGCCGAAGGTGCAGCACAATCAGAAACTAAGCAAGATGATGATGTCATTGATGCTGACTTTACTGAAAAATAATTTAAACAAAGGCTGAGTCATCTCAGCCTTTCGATTATCTTATATAACAAAGGAGAATAGCAGTATATGGCAAAAAGAGATTTTTATGAAGTGCTAGGTATTACTAAAGCGGCAAGTGAACAAGAAATAAAAAAAGCTTATCGTAAATTATCAAAAAAATACCATCCAGATTTAAATAAAGAACCCGGTGCTGATGAAAAATTCAAAGAAATTTCAGAAGCATATGAAGTGCTAGGCGACAAAGAAAAGCGTCAACAATATGATCAATTTGGACATGCAGCTTTTGAACAAGGTGCAGGTGGTTACGGTGGCGGCTTTAGTGGCTTTGGCGGTGGTGACTTCTCAGATATTTTTAGTCAATTTTTCGGTGGTGGTTTTGGTGGCGGTCGTGCCAATCCAAATGCACCGCAACAAGGTAATGATTTATTACAGCGAATGACGATTACTTTTGAAGAAGCAGCTTTTGGTGCTGTTAAAACTATTAGCGTCACTAAAGAAGATGAATGTCGTACTTGCCATGGTTCAGGTGCTAAACCTGGAACATCTAAACATACTTGTTCTCAATGTCATGGGCATGGTCGTGTCAATGTTCAACAAAACACACCATTTGGGCGTATACAAACACAACAAGTATGTCCACAATGTCATGGTAGTGGTGAGCAAATAGATGAACCTTGTTCAACTTGTCGAGGTACAGGTCATGAACGTAGAACATCACAAATTGAAGTAACTATTCCAAAAGGGGTAGATACTGGGCAACGTATCCGCTTATCTGGTAAAGGTGAAGCAGGAATTAATGGTGGACCAGCAGGTGACTTATATATTGAATTTGAAGTGAAATCACATCGTTTCTTCACAAGACAAGATGATGATTTATACTACACTTTAGATATTACTTTTTCACAAGCAGCATTAGGTGCGGAAATAGCAGTACCAACATTAACAGGAGAAGTTGCTTTAAAAATCCCAGCTGGAACACAATCTAATTCTAAATTTAGATTAAAAGGTAAGGGTATGCCTAATGTACGTGGTTATGGACAAGGTGATCAGTATATTATTGTAAAAGTGGTGACACCTAAACATTTATCTAAACGTCAAAAAGAATTATTACAAGAACTAGCAGATATAGGTGATGAGAAAATTATTAAATCCAACGAAAGCATTTTAGATAAGATGCGTAAAGGTTGGGAAGAATTTAAAGATCATTTTGAATAAATTAAAAGATTGGCTCTTTGTCAAAGAGTGTTGA
>NZ_JBZXTS010000040.1:0-11543 GCF_058895785.1 Staphylococcus sp. B1(2026) | reverse complement strand
AACAAGCAAACTAAAATCATATTATATCTGTATTTTTTATAATCTCATTTTATTTCTTTAAATCATCTTTGTAAATATTTTTGGTCAAATAATGTCAAGTAAATAAATTTACTTATATGATTATTATTCCTATAATGAAAACAATTTATAAGAATGAAAATAGAAATTTGGTCAGATGTTTATTGTCCATTTTGTTATATTGGAGAAACAGTATTAAAACCTGTATTAGATAAATATCCTGATGCTAAAAATGTACAACTAGAGTTTAAAAGTTTTGAATTAGATCCGTCAATTCCACAAGGTACAAGTTACCCAGTCATTGATTATGTCGCTAAAAATATGGATTTACTCGCCAACAATCACAAAATAACAGTAAAAATATTGAAATGCGTGCTAAACAAATAGGCTTAAACTTAGATTTTTCAAATGTTATTGTTGCCAATACATTTGATGCTCATCGCTTAATTCAATTTGCACAAGACAAAGGAAATGCATTACCCATAGTAGAACTTTTATTTCAAGCGCAATTTCAAGAAGGTTTAGATATTGGAAATCATGAAGTTTTAATAACATTAGCTAGTGAAGTAGGATTTGATAAACAAGAAGTCAAAGAAATGTTATCAAGCAAACAATATATGGCACAAGTAAAAGTACAAGCACAAGAAGGTATAGAAATAGGTGTGCGTAGTGTACCATTTTTCTTATTTGACAAAAAATTGCTGTGTCAGGTGCCCAACCTGAAAACATTTTTGAAAATACTATTGAAGATGCATTTGGTCTAACAAAAGCACCTACTTTTAAAACTTTAGGTGATGATAATAATGGTAGTTGTGGTCCAGAAGGTTGTAGTATATAAAATAAATCCCTTAGATTTCAAATTGATTCTAAGGGATTTTATTATTATTTAACAGCATTTGTTGCAGGTAATTTTTTTACTGAATTATTGTTTATAACTTCAGCTGATTTAGATGTTACTTGTTCTTTATGTTCGTCCTTCAGTTCTTCTGTTACAATTTCTTTATTATCTGTCTGTTCTACATTACTTTCTGATGTAGAAATATTATTTTGTGTAATTGTTACTAAACCTTCATCTGTAATTTTTACTTTTTTAGTATTCATTTCAAATGTTAAATTTTCTGGTTCATGAACTGCTCCAAACATATTTTTACTATATATTCTTAGGCGATATACTTTATCTAAATCCATTTGACTCACATCAAATGATAAATTTACTAAACCTTTATCTTTATTTACTACCTGAATAGTTGCTTCAGTTTCATTGTCGCTATTATTATCTTCATATACAGCAAATGATAATTCATTATAGTCATTGAATTTAAAATTATGTTGATCATCTGCTTTAATTACAGCTGGAATTGTTACGATATTTCCCTCATAACTAACTTTTCCTTCTGCGACAATTTCAAAATTTGAAGCTGATGCACCATTAAAATCTTGAGGATAATTAGCATAAGCATTATTTGTTATTAATAATGACCCTGACAAAACTAAACTACCTAAAGCGATGAATAATTTGTTATTTTTCATAATGAATTCTCCTTTTACATGTATTTATGTTTATAATATTTTATTATATTTATATTACTAAAGCACAATAATTATTTCAATTATATTACAAAAAGATTACTTAAATGTTGCTAAAATAAAAAATCCTATTAGAAATTATTCTCTAATAGGATTTTATTAACAAATCTAGGGGGTGTCGATTTATTTAAATTTATTATTTTAATACATGAATTGGTGAACCAATTAATACTTCAGCAGCTTCCATTGAAATCTCACCTAATGTTGGGTGGGCATGGATTGTTAATGCCATATCTTCTGCTGTCATACCTGTTTCAATGGCTAAACCTAATTCAGCAATAATATCTGACGCACCTGCACCTGCAACTTGTGCACCTAATAGTAAACCGTCTGATTTACGAGATACTAATTTAACAAAACCATCAGTTTCATTTAATGCTAATGCACGTCCGTTAGCTGCAAATGGGAATTTAGCTGATACAATTTCATAGCCTTCTGCAATTGCTTGTTCATCTGTTAAACCAACAGTTGCTAATTCAGGATCTGTGAAACATACCGCTGGAATAACTAAGTAATCCACTGCTGATGCTTCACCTGAAATTGCTTCTGCTGCAACTTTACCTTCATAAGAAGCTTTATGTGCTAATGGTGGTCCAGGAACGATATCTCCAATTGCATAAATGTTTGATACTGAAGTACGTGATTGTTGATCAACTTTAATTAAACCACGTTCTAACATTTCTATACCTAAACCTTCTAAGCCGATATCACTTGTGTTAGGACGACGACCTACAGTCACTAAACAGTAATCTGCTTCAACAACTTCAGTTTTACCGCCAGCTTCATAAGTTACAACAACTTTATCGTCTTTTTCTTCAGCACTTTTAGCCATTGCATTTAAAACAATTTTAACGCCTTTTTTCTTCATTGATTTTTTAACAACAGCCGTCATGTCTTTTTCAAAACCATTTAAAATGTCTGGTGAACCTTCTAAAATAGTAACTTCTGTACCAAAGTTTGCATAAGCTGTTGATAATTCTGAACCGATATATCCACCACCTACAACAACAATTTTCTTAGGTACTTCTGTTAAAGCTAAGGCACCTGTTGAATCAATGATACGTTTACCAAATTTAAAATTAGGAATTTCAATTGGACGTGAACCAGTTGCTAAAATTAAATTTTTAAAATTATATGTTTGTGCTGAATCTTCAGTCATTACACGTAATGAATTAGCGTCATTAATATATGCTTCACCATATACTACTTCTACTTTATTACCTTTTAATAATGCAGATACACCACCCGTTAACTTAGATACAACGCCATCTTTAAATGCTTGAACTTTATCAAAATTTAATTTAACGCCTTCTGTTTCAATACCCATATTTTCTGATTCTAAAGCTGATGTATAACGATGTGACACTGATAGTAATGCTTTAGAAGGAATACATCCTACATTTAAACATACCCCACCTAATTTATCACGTTCGATAAGTGTTACTTTTTGACCTAATTGTGCGGCACGAATAGCTGCAACATAACCACCAGGTCCACCACCAATTACTATAGTATCTGTTTCAATAGGAAAATCTCCAACTACCATTTTTTAGCCCTCCATTAACATTAATTCTGGATTATTTAATAAACGTTTAATATGGTTCATTGCATTTTGAGCAGTTGCACCATCAATCATACGGTGGTCAAAGCTTAATGATAAAGCTAATACACGTGCAGGTACAATTTCACCTGCTTCATTAACAACAGGTTTCAACGCAATACGACCAATACCTAAAATTGCAACTTCTGGGTGATTAATAACTGGTGTGAACCATTGACCACCTGCAGAACCAATATTAGAAATTGTAATAGAACCATGTTTCATTTCATCAGCTGCTAATTTACCTTCACGAGCTTTAGTAGCTAAGTCATTAATTTCAGCTGAAATTGTAAATACTGATTTACGATCTGCATGTTTAACAACTGGCACTAATAAACCTTTTTCAGTATCTGCTGCAATACCAATATTGTAATAATGTTTATTTACAATTTCATTAGTTGCATCATCAATTGAACAATTTAATGCTGGGAATTTTTTAGCTGCACTTGTTAAAGCTTTTACAACATATGGTAAGAATGTTAATTTAATACCTTCTTCTGCTGCAATATCTTTAAATTTCTTACGGTGATCCCATAATGCATCAACAACTACTTCATCCATAATTGTTACGTGTGGGGCAGTATGTTTAGAATTAACCATTGCTTTAGCAATAACTTTACGGATTGGACTTAATGGTTCACGTGTTTCTGGGAATTCTTCACCAGCTGGTACAATTGGTGCTGCTTTTGCTGCTGGTACTTCTTCAGCAACTACTGCTTCAGGAGATGCTGTTGCTACTGGTGTTGAACCACCTGCTAAGAATGCTAAAACGTCTTCTTTTAATACACGACCATTTTTACCACTACCAGCTACAAAACGAATATCTACACCTTCTTCACGTGCAAATTTACGTACTGATGGCATTGCGATAACACGTGCTGATGGTTCTGCTAAACCTTCTTGTGGTGCAATCTCAACTACTTCTTCTTTTACTTCTTCTACTGGTGCTGCTTCTTGAGCAGGTTCATCATGATGATCGTCACCTTTAAATTTAAGGTTTTCATAACCTGGTGCATCAAATGTAATGATAGTTTGTCCGACAGTTGCTACAACACCTTCTTCTACTAAAACGCCTGTTACTTTACCTTTTACAGGAGATGGAATTTCAACAACTGCTTTATCATTTTGCACTTCACAAAGTACATCATCTTCTTCTACTTCATCACCAGTTTTAACAAACCATTGTACGATTTCACCTTCATGGATACCTTCACCGATATCAGGTAATTTAAATTCAAATGACACGTTTGTTTCCTCCTATACTATATTTCTAATCAATTAAAATTCTAAAATTTCTTTTGCTTTTTCTACAATATGTGATTTGTTTGGTAACCACACATTCTCAGCTTGTGTAAATGGATAAATAGTATCTACTGCCGATACACGACCGATAGGTGCTTCTAAACTTAAAATTGCACGTTCAGCAATTTCAGCTGCTACAGTCGCACCAATACCTGCTTGACGTTGTGCTTCTTGAACAACAACAACACGACCTGTTTTTTCAACAGAAGCCACAATTGTTTCAATATCTAATGGTTGAATAGTACGTAAATCGATAACTTCAACTGATACACCATCTTTTGCTAATTCTTCTGCAGCTTTTAATGATTCTTGTACCATTGCACCATAGGCAATTAAAGTAATATCTGTTCCTTCTTGTTTAACAGCTGCTTTATCTAAAGGTACTGTGTAAGATTCTTCCGGTACTTCTTCACGGAATGAACGATATAATTTCATATGTTCTAAGTATACAACTGGGTTATTATCACGAATAGCAGAAATTAATAAACCTTTTGCATCATATGGATTTGAAGGAATTACTACACGTAAACCAGGTGTTTGAGCCATTAATCCTTCTAAATTATCTGCATGTAATTCAGGTGTATGTACACCACCACCAAATGGTGAACGGAACGTTACTGGTGCATTGTTTGTTCCACCTGAACGGAAACGCCAACGTGCTAATTGAGCTGCTACTGAATCAAAAACTTCAAAAACGAAACCAAAGAATTGAATTTCTGGTACTGGACGGTAACCTTCCATGATTAAACCGCATGCTAAACCACCAATACCTGATTCAGCTAAAGGTGTATCGAATACACGATCCTCCCCAAATTCTTTTTGTAAACCTTCAGTAGCACGGAAAACACCACCATTTACTCCAACGTCTTCACCGAATACTAAGACATTTTCATCGTCACGTAATTCACAACGTAACGCATCCGTAATTGCTTGAATCATTGTCATTTGTGCCATTGATTATTTACCTTCCTTCTCTTTTAGTGCTTCGTATTGCTCTTTTAAGTTAAATGGCATGTCACCATCATACATTAATTCCATTAATTGCAATACTGTTTGTTTTGGTGTTTCATCGGCAATTTTAATCGCTTCTTTAATATCTTCTTTTGCACGTTCTTCTACTGCTTGTTCTTTTTCTTCATTCCAAATACCTTTAGCTGTTAAGTATTTACGGAAACGAATTAATGGATCAACTAATTCCCATTCATGCTCTTCATCTTTTGTACGGTAACGACCTGGATCATCCCCAGCCATTGTATGTGGACCATAACGGAATGTTAATGTTTCAATTAAAGTTGGTCCTTCACCATTGATAGCGCGCTCACGTGCTTGACGTGTTACAGCATATACTGCTAATGGATCCATACCATCTACTTGTACACTTACAATACCAGCAGCAATACCTTTTTGCGCTAAAGTTTTAGCAGCTGTTTGTTTGCTACGTGGTGTAGAAATTGCATAGTTATTGTTTTGAATTACAAAAATAGCTGGTGCTTTGAAAGCACTCGCAAAGTTAATACCTTCATAGAAGTCACCTTGTGAAGAACCACCATCACCTGTATATGTAATCGCAACTGCTTTACGTCCGCGTTTTTTAATACCTAAAGCTACCCCAGCAGCTTGGATATATTGCGCTCCAATAATAATTTGTGGTGATAACGCAAGTACATTCTCTGGCATTTGATTTCCTACAAAATGACCACGTGAGAATAAGAATGCTTTGTATAAAGGTAATCCTTGCCAAATTAATTGTGGTACATCACGGTAACCTGGTAGAATTACATCTTCCTGCTCCAATGCAAATTGTGTTGCCAATTGTGAAGCCTCTTGACCTGCTGTTGGTGCATAAAATCCTAAACGACCTTGACGGTTTAATGAAATAGAACGTTGATCTAACACACGTGTGTATACCATACGTTCCATTAATTCCACTAATTGCTCATCTGTCAAATCAGGAACTAAGTCAGGATTAACAACTTCTCCTTCTGGATTTAAAACTTGCACAGGCGTAAACATGTCTTCAATTTTGTGTAATGTTTTTACTGCATCAAATATCTTGTCTTTTTTTGGTGCCATTATAATTTCACCTATTCCTTTCGGTAATTTCTTAATACACTTGCCTATGGGTAAGTGTTTTCAAATATATTGTAACATATTGTTTCAAAACTAAAAAGAAAAATGTTTAATTTTAAAAAAATTATATGTCTGTTGGTATCACCGACATTATTCTAATAATAATAAACTGTTACAGTCATTTTTTGATAATTCATTATAACAGATTTTGACACATTTAATTGTGAATAGATAGTATTCATCTCTTATTTAAATTATGCTATACTGTATAAATATTATAATAGAAAAGAGGACTTGTCATGTTAACAATGAAAGATATTATTCGTGATGGACATCCGACATTAAGAAAAGTAGCTGAACCTATTTCATCACCTATTAACGAAGAAGATAAGGCAATTTTACAATCACTACTTACATTTGTTATTAATTCACAAGATGAGGCAATGATTGAAAAATATCAATTTAGAAGTGGTATTGGTTTAGCTGCACCGCAAATCAATATCTCGAAACGTATGCTGGCTATTCATTTAGAAGATGCTAATGATAAACTACATAGTTATGCATTATATAACCCTAAAATCATTAGTCATTCGGTTGAAAAAAGTTATATATCAACAGGAGAAGGTTGTCTTTCAGTTGATGAAAATATTCCTGGACTGGTACATCGTCACGCACGTATTACTGTTGTAGGTTATGATGAAAATGATAATGAAGTTAAATTACGCTTATCAGGTTTACCAGCTATTGCAATGCAACATGAAATTGATCATCTTAACGGTATTATGTTTTATGATCATATTAACAAAGATAATCCCCTATCACCTTTACCAAATGCGATTGAAATATAAGAAGTGACTAGCAAAAGCTAGTCACTTCTTATATTTATTATTTTTTATATCCCCAATAATAGAAGGCACCTACAAAAAGACCACCACCTATTAAATTACCTAAAAATACAGCACATAAATTGCTAATAAAATCAAACCATGTAATGGCACCACCAGCAAAGATCGCTGCTGGAATGAAGAACATATTAGCAACAACGTGTTGAAAACCTGTAGCAATGAAAATCATAACTGGGAACCAAACACCTAATAATTTACCTATTGCATCCTTAGCACCAAATGATAACCATACTGCTAAACAAACAAACCAGTTACACCCAATACCTGATACTAATGCATGTAAAAAATCGGCATCAACTTTTGCCTGTGCTGCATGAAGTGTTTTATCTAAAAACGCACCTTCTGTTAGACCTAAAAAATGTCCAAAGGCATAAGCAACAAATAATGATCCTATCAAATTAGCTATAAAAACAACACTTAAATTTTTCAATACTTTCAGTTCAGAAATGCGTTTATTCATATAAGCTACAACTAATGACATCATATTACCTGTCACTAATTCACCACCAGCCATAACAATACAAATCAAACCAATAGGAAAAACAATAGCCCCTAATAAACTATTTAAACTTCCCCATTCTTTAGGTAAAGTACCTGTTACACGAATTAACACTAAAGAACTCAGTGCAATTAATGCACCTGCTACAAATCCAAGAATCATTAAAGATCCAATAGAAGTTTGTGTTTTCTTTTCACCTTTCTTTATCGCAATTTCTAAAATTTCACTCGGTTCAAACATAAAAATAAAACCCCTCTCAAAATTATATAACCAATACTTTTTAATGACTATTTCAGTATAATTTGAATAGTTAGCATTGTAAACGGAGTTCATAAAATTATCATAATTATTCTATTTATTTTCAAAGTATCTTGACAATATAAAAATGTGATATATCCTCGTTATTTCAACAAGAATATATCACAAATTAAGTTTTACCACATATTATCTAATAAATTCGTTTGATTTCTATCCGGACCTACTGAGAAGATAGAGATTTTAGCACCTACTAATTCTTCAATTCGTTTTAAGTAATTTTGTGTATTGATTGGTAATTCTTCGAACGATTGACATTGTGTAATATCTTCATGCCAGCCAGGTAATGTTTCATAAACTGGTTGACAAGCTTGTAAAATATTTTCATTAGCAGGATACTCTGTCAAAACTTCACCATTATATTCATAAGATACACAAATTTTCAATTCTGGTAACCCTGATAGCACATCTAAACAATTTAATGATAAATCAGTTAAACCAGACACACGTTTTGCATGACGCATTACAACTGAGTCAAACCATCCAATACGTCTTGGTCGTTTAGTTACTGTACCATACTCATTTCCAATATCACGAATACGTTGGCCAATTTCATCAAATAATTCTGTAGGGAAAGGTCCCTCACCTACTCGTGATGTATAAGCTTTACAAATACCAATAATTTTATCAATCTTAGTTGGACCAACACCTACACCTGTTGTTACACCACCAGCAGTTGGACTTGATGAAGTAACATATGGATAAGTTCCATGATCAATATCTAACATAGTACCTTGTGCACCTTCAAATAATACTTTTTTGTTATTATCAAAAGCTTCATCTAAGATTTTAGATGTATCTGTTACGTAAGCTGCTAATAATTGACCAATTTGGTAATATTCTTCAAATATAGCCTCCACTTCAAATGGCTCTACATTATAAATTTTAGTAAACAATTCATTTTTATCTAATAAATTTTGTTCTAATTTTTGACGGAAAATTGTAGCATCTAATAAGTCAGCCATACGAATACCACAACGTTGATATTTATCAACATAAGCTGGTCCGATACCTTTTTTAGTTGTACCTATTTTATTATCTCCACGACGTGCTTCTTGAACTTCATCTAATTTTAAATGATACGGCAAAACAATATGCGCACGATTTGAAATTCTTAGATTACTTGTCACAATACCACGCTCATTTAATTCTGTTAATTCTTTTAATAACCATTTAGGATCAATAACAACACCATTACCAATAATAGATAATTTTTCTGGATAAAAAATACCCGATGGTACTAATTGTAATTTATATACTTGATCATTAAATTTAATCGTGTGTCCTGCATTATTACCACCTTGGTAACGTACGATAATATCTGCTTGTTTAGATAAAAAATCAGTAATTTTACCTTTTCCTTCATCGCCCCATTGTGAACCAACCACAATAATCCCTGTCATAATCCTTCTCCTTTAACGTTAAGTTTTTATTAATACCATACTATATTAACAGTAACATCTTAATAATTCAAGCTATAAAAATATTTATTTCTTCACTCCATATAAATAACGTTCGGTTTTTATAGTTTCAACATAAAATAAGAAGACATTAAACGTCTTCTTATTTTATAAATATTAATTTGATTTTTTATTTCTTCTTACAAATAATATAATAGCCCCTAAAAATGCGATTAAACTACCGATATAAGTCATTGTGAAGGAGCTTGCTTCACCTGATTTTGGTAATAAACCTGATTTAGCCACACCTTTTTTCAAACCTGTTGTCGATAAATTAGTTGCGCCTTTAATTAAAGCGACACCACCTTGTCTCTCACCAGTTTGAACACCTGTTTCATCTACTAATAACGTTACATTATAAACATTATCATAATTCAATGATGGTACGACAATATGTACTTGGGCATTATATAATGCTTGATCTTTATTATATACAAAACGAACAATTTGACGATCGTTAACAGCATCTGTTGAGACAATATCAACTGCTTGACCTTCTACGACAAATGATCGCCATGAAGAAGCATTATTAATCACCAATTGTACATATGCCACACCATTAACATTTACTATTTCTGATGATTCAATATAACCATCCATTACTGAAATTTGTGATGTACCATATTTGAACGCACGTAAAACATTATTAGCTTTTATTACATTTGTTTGTCCATCTGTTTTTTCAATTAATAAAGGCATTAATTCATTAGGTTGCGTTACTTGTGGTACTATTTGTTGAGATGTTGTTGGTATATTAATTGTAACATTATAAGTATTATCATAGTTGATACTTGGTATAACAATATGTACTTGTGATGCGTATTGTTGTTTGCCTGTTGTATATTCAAACATCACTACTTTACGATCTTTCATCATATCATAAGAAACTTCAATAACAGGTTGACCTTCTACATTAAATGATTGCCATACTGATGCATTATCAATCGTCATTTGCACATATTTTTTACCATTCATTTCTACAATTTGTGATGACTTAATATAATCTGCCATTTTTGATAATTCTTGTGTACCATATTTAAACACTTGCGCTACATTTGTTACAGATTGTGATGTTGACGGTTTTTCTGTCGGTGTCACTGGTGCTATAGGTTTCACTGGTTCTGTTGGTTTCACTGTCTCTGTTGATGGTTTTTCTGTTGGACGTTTTTTAACGATTGGTTCTTGTGCTAATTTACCAATATGTAATTTAACTGGATAACTACGTTGATGCTGACCTGTATTAATATCAAATGTTGTTTCAACATCTGATGATGTCACTGTAAATGTAGCTGTTCCATCTTCATTAATCGTTACTGCTTGACCATTAACACTGAAACCTTCTAGACTATCTCGTTTAACAAATTTCAAAGTTACTTTATCACCAACTACTTTAGCTGTATTTTCGATATAGCTTTGCATTGACGAATAAGTTGGTTCTGTTGCTTTAGCATTTAATAAGTAAACATTTTCTGTTGTTTCTATCGGTTTAGTCATCTCTGTTGATGGTTTTTCTGTTAGACGTTTTTTAACGATTGGTTCTTGTGCTAGTTTACCAATATGTAATTTAACTGGATAACTTCGTTGATGCTGACCTGTATTAATATCAAATGTTGTTTCAACATCTGATGATGTCACTGTAAATGTAGCTGTTCCATCTTCATTAATCATTACTGCTTGACCATTCACACTGAAACCTTCTAGACTATCTCTTTTAACAAATTTCAAAGTTACTTTGTCACCAACTACTTTAGCTGTATTTTCAATATAGCTTTGCATTGACGAATAAG
>NZ_JBZXTS010000039.1:0-12108 GCF_058895785.1 Staphylococcus sp. B1(2026) | reverse complement strand
AATTTGCCTCTTGTTTCCTTTGTTTTTAGATTTACCTTTTCTTCTGAGTTTGGGAATATCAAAATTTAAGACACGAGAATAAAGTAAATTATAGAATGGTTTGGCTAACTTAAAAGACAACAATAGTATAGATATCAAGATTTCTGTTTTTTTGTCAAAAATGTTCGATTTCACTGGAAAAATAGTATAAAAAAATTGAAAACGCTTTACAAAATGGTGTTAGAACGGTATAATGAAAAAGTAACAAATAATACCACATATAAACACTTGGTTAATACTTATGTGTGAGTATAAATATAAAGGAGGAATTATAAAATGGCAATTACACATTGTCGTATTGATGGACGATTAATTCATGGGCAGGTAGCAAATCTTTGGACGACTTCATTAAATGTAACACGTATTATGGTAATTGATGATGAAGTTGCAACAAATGATATCGAAAAAGCAGGGCTTAAACTGGCGTGTCCGGCAGGTATAAATTTAAGTGTTTTACCTATTGAGAAAGCAGCAAATAATATTAAAGCTGGTAAATATGATTCTCAAAAATTATTTATAGTCGCAAGAAAGCCAGAAATGTTTCTGAGATTGATAGAACATGGTGTTGAAATAAAACACATTAATGTTGGGAATATGTCTACAACAGATGAAACAAAACAAATTACTAAGTCGATAGGTGTAACGTCTCAAGATATTGAAATTTTTAAAATATTAAATGATAAAGGTGTTAAATTAACATCACAAATGGTACCTAATGATCCTGAAAGTGATTTTTTGAAATTATTAATGTAGCTTTTATGTACAAAGGGGAACTATAATGATTGAAATATGGCAAATTGTTTTATTATCGTTATATGCATTTTATCAGATACTAGATGAGTTAACGATTGTATCTAGTGCAGGCTCTCCTGTTTTTGCAGGGTTTATTTCAGGATTAATTATGGGAGATGTCACGACAGGTCTATATATAGGTGGTAGCTTACAATTAGTAATTTTAGGAGTTGGGACATTTGGTGGGGCATCTAGAATTGATGCTAATTCAGGAACCGTTTTAGCAACGGCATTTGCTGTTGGTTATAAGATGGATCCAGAAATAGCAATTGCAGCAATTGCAGTACCGGTCGCTAGTTTGTTAATACAATTTGATATTGTTGCTCGTTTTGCTAATACATTTTTTGTTCATAGAATTGATAAAAATATTGAAAATCATCACTATCAACAAATTACGATTAATTATTTATTAGGTGCGCTACCTTGGGGACTATCTCGTGCGATTCCTGTATTTTTAGCTCTGAAATTTGGTGGAGAATATGTCAATCAGATTGTAGAATTTATAAATAATCGTATGGCATGGTTAAGTACAGGACTTGCCACAGCTGGTGCATTATTACCTGCTGTAGGGTTTGCGATTTTATTAAGATATTTACCAGTTAAACGCCATTTTGCATACTTAGTATTAGGATTTATTCTAACAGCGTTACTATCAACAGTATATGGTAATATTGTTTCTATTGGTGCTCAAGTATCAGCGTTGTCATCAGCAGCTAATATTGATTTTGTAACTAGTTTTACAGGTTTACCAATGTTGGCGGTTGCATTGATTGGTGTATCATTAGCAATGATTGAATACAAAAAATCAATCATTGTCCATCAAAATAATTTGCCACAAGAACAAGCTATTAATGAAAGGGATGAAATCGATGGCGACGAAATTTAATTATAAATTGACGGATGCAGATTTTCGTCAAATTAATATAAGAAATTTGTTCTTTAATCAATTGGGATGGAATTATGAACGTATGCAAAGTTCAGGTTATTTGTGGATGATATTACCTCAATTACGTAAAATGTATGGTGATAATACAGAAGAACTAAGAGAAATGATGATAATGCATAATCAATTTTTTAATACAAGTCCATTCTTTAATACCATTATAACAGGGATAGATTTGGCAATTGAAGAAAATGAAGGAATTAACTCAAAAGATACCGTGGCTGGTATCAAATCAGGATTAATGGGATCATTTGCTTCAATTGGTGATGCTATTTTTGGTTCTTTAGTTCCAGCTATTATGGGTGCGATTGCAGCAAGTTTAGCAAAACAAGGCAGTTCTACTGGTATTATATTATGGATGATTGTTTCTATCATTTCAATGGGTTTCAGATGGGCACAATTAAAAATAGCTTATCGTGAAGGTGTTGTTTTAGTAACTAAAATGCATCATAAATTAAATGCATTAACAAATGCTGCTACGTTATTGGGTGTATTTGTAGTAGGTGCGTTATCGGCAACAATGGTTAATACAAAAATTATTTATACTAAAAATATTGGTGGCTTAACAATCAATATTCAAGATAAATTAGATATGATTTTACCACGTTTAGTGCCACTATGTGTTGTCGTATCTATTTATTGGTTATTAGGTCGTAAAAATATGAACTCTACTAGAGCAATATTTATTGTATTATTTGTAGCCATTTTATTATCGAGTTTAGGCATTATTGGTAAATAAATATAATTAATCAGATTAAAGCGATAAATAAATACATTCATATATTTGTTTATCGCTTTATGAATGAAAAGAAAGTGAGAAGTTATGTCAGTATTTGAAGTTAAAGAAACATTTTTATTAAATGGGCATCCTTTTAAAATTATATCAGGCGCCGTTCATTACTTTAGAATTGTGCCTTCACATTGGAAGCGAACATTACATAATTTGAAAGCAATGGGATGTAATACAGTAGAGACGTATGTACCGTGGAATATGCACGAACAAAAAGAAAATGTATATAAATTTTCCGATGAGTTGGATCTTGTAGCATTTATTAAATTAGCTAAAGAATTAGATTTATATGTTATTTTAAGACCGTCACATTATATTTGTGCTGAATGGGAATTTGGTGGGTTACCAGCCTGGCTATTAAATTATCCAGGAATGAAAGTAAGAACAACGCAATCACTATTTTTAGAAAAAGTAGAGAAATATTATAAACAATTATTACCGCTAGTTACACCGTTACAAATTGATCGAGGTGGTCCTATTTTAATGATGCAAATTGAAAATGAGTACGGATCATTTAATATGGATAAAGATTATTTGCGAGCGATTAAAGAAATCATGATAAATAATGGTGTGACAGTGCCATTATTTACTTCTGACGGTTCATGGTATCAATGTTTACAAGCGGGTTCTTTAATTGAAGAGAATGTTTTGCCAACTGGTAATTTTGGTTCTAGAACAAAAGAGCATTTAGATAATTTGGAACAATTTTTCAAAATGCATGATAAAAAATATCCACTTATGTGTATGGAATTTTGGGATGGTTGGTTTAATAGATGGGGAGAGCAAATTATTAAGCGTGATCCAATTGATCTAGCTAAGGAAACAAAGATATTAGTCGAAAGAGCTAGTCTTAATTTTTATATGTTTATAGGTGGAACAAATTTTGGATTTATGAATAGTGCATCTAATAGAAAAAATACAGATTTACCACAAGTGACGTCATATGATTATGACGCACCTTTAACTGAATGGGGCGTACCTACTGAAAAATATTATCAATTAAGAGAAGTACTAGCACCTTATTCACAAAATCAAAATAAGTTAGAGCCAATAATACCTATACAACAATCTTATGGACAAGCAAAATTGATTAATAGTGTTTCATTATTTAATACTTTAGAGCGCTTAGCAGTGCCAATTCAAGATAATAACACATTAACGATGGAAGAATTAAATAGTCCATATGGTTATGTACTATATCGAACAAGAGTGGATACTCAAAATACAGATACATTAAAAATGCGTATTATCGATGGTTTGGATCGCGTAAATGTTTTTCAAAATCAGAACTATATTACAACACAATATCAGCATGAAATTGGTGATGATATTATGCTTGATACACCAAATTCACAATATACTATAGATATTTTATGTGAAAATATGGGGAGAGCAAGTTATGGTTCGAGATTATGGTCACCTACTCAAAGAAAAGGTATTCGTTCAGGTGTGATGTTTGATTTACATTTTCATAAAATGTGGCAACATTATGCACTATCTTTAGACAATATTAATCAAATAGATTTTACGGGTGAAGCGAAAGAAAATACACCTAATTTTTATCAATATCATATATATATTGATGAAATACCGCAAAATGATACATTTATAGATTGTCGAAATTTAGGAAAAGGTGTTATTTTTATTAATGGTTTTAATATAGGGCGTTTTAATAATGTCGGCCCGATTGCTTATCTATTTGTTCCATATAGTTTATTGCAACAAGGTGTTAATGAAATTATTGTGTTTGATACTGATAAATTAGCGCCAACAACACTTGAACTAGTAGATAAACCTATTTATATTGAATTATAGGAGGAAACAATAAATGAAAACTTTAATTTTAATTTCACACGGTAATTTTGCAAAAGGTATTAAACAAAGCATAGAAATGATTATGGGACCTTTACAAAATGTGTATACAGTTACGTTAGAACCACAAGAAGGGCCAGAAGATTTTAAAGCTAAATTAGCAGAGATTATTTCTCAATATTCAGAAAAAATTGTCATTTTTGCTGATTTATTAGGTGGAACACCCTGTAATGTCGCTTTGTCATTTGTGAATGAATATCCCGATATAGAAATTTATACAGGTTTAAATTTAGGTATGTTAATTGCGTTTGTTAATGAACAAATGTTAGGACAATCTATCAATTATGTAGAGAGTGGTCGTGAAAGTATTGTAAATGTTAAAGAATTATTATCAAAGATGTCTGATGATGATGAAGAATAGTATAAATTAGGATATAGTGACATATTGCCTATTTGCTTCACAATTGATAATATAATAATACAGATTATAAGAATGGGAGCAATGATATGCAAAATATTATCGATAGGAATAGTCATGTACCTTTATATGTACAACTAATGGATTTAATTATTAAAGGAATTCATCACAATGAATATCCAGTAGGTAGTAAATTACCTACTGAAAGAGAACTTTGTGATATTTATCAAGTGAGTCGTATTACAATTCGACAAGCTTTAAAAGAACTAGAACAAAGAAAATATATAATAAAACAACATGGTAAAGGAAATTTTATACTCAATAATAATAAAAAAAATCATACTCTAGCTGTATTTAGTTTTAGTGAGAATGCTAAAAAACAAGGGCAAAAACCAACGACAAGTGTTGCAGATTTTAGTATTGTTCCAGCCAATCAAGAAATTGCTGAAATTTTAAATTTATCTCTAGATGAAGAAATTATTAAATTTGTACGTTTAAGATATGTAGATCATCAACCGAAAATGTATGAATTATCTTATTTACCTAAAAAATTATTTCCCAATCTAACGGCAAAGAAATTAGAGCAACATTCTATGTACGATATTTTTGCTAAAGATTATCAACTTGAAGTAGAACGAGCAGTAGAAGAATTTTCTTGTACACTATTAAATGATAAAGAAGCTGAATTTTTACAAAGTAAATCAAGAAAATCTGCTATATTAATTAAGCGTGTTGCTTATCATCAAGATATTGTTGTTGAGTATACTTTAACTATTGTGAATAATAAAGACTTTTATATGAAACTAGAACATAACAAAAAATTATGAGGTGAGCATGTGTTTGGATTAACAGAAAAACAATTAATAGAAAAACAAGCAATAAATACAGTTAATGAAATTAAACAACAAGGTGCAATATGGAAGACAGTTTTCGAACAATCAGTCTCGATCAAGCAAAAATTATTGGAAAAAATTGAAGCATCTGGATATCAACGTGTTATCTTTTTAGGTGCGGGGAGCTCTGCTTTTATTGGAGATATGGTAACAGCAACAATTCGTGAAATATCACCGTATAAAAATATGGACTTTATTTCAATACCAACGACAGATATTGTTGCGTACCCACAATCATGTATTAAAAATGAACCAACAATTGTCGTGTCCTTTGCACGTAGTGGAAACAGTCCAGAAAGTATTGGTGCGATTGATGTATTATCACATTTTATCGATGAAATGTACTGTATTCATATTACATGCAATCAAGAAGGTCAATTGTATTTACGTAGTCAAACAAATGAAAGAGAAGATGCTTATTTACTACCACATCAAACAAATGATAAAGGTTTTGCTATGACAAGCAGTGTATCATCAATGTTTTTAGCTGCAGTTATGCTATTTTCTTCTGAAGAACAATTCACACTTGCATATTTTGAACAATTAAAAATATATTTTGATGAAATGTTACCTGTCTTTGAAAAGTATACAAATATGATTGTAGAAGCGAATAATTATAATCGTGTATTTTACATTGGATCAGGACCATTATTAGGTTTAGCTCATGAAATTTCATTAAAAATTTTAGAATTAAGTGCTGGTAAAACTGATGCGTATTATGAAAGTGTCATGGGTTTTAGACATGGACCTAAATCTTTAATGCATCCGCAAACTTTAATGATTATTTTAGGTGCAGCAAATAAATATACAAAATTATATGATCAAGATATTGTTGATGAAATTATTGGTAATGATTTAAAGAACCCTATTGTTACTATTGGTCATTTCGAAGCATCACCAAAAGAGCAACAAATGAATATTGCATTACCAAAAGCAACTCAAAATGATATTGTTGCAACAGTATTATTAGAATTAGTATTTGGACAATTATTATCATTGAAAAATTCATTATATTTAGACATTACACCAGATAATCCGAGTCCTGATGGCAAAGTTAATAGAGTTGTGCAAGGTGTTATTTTACACGAAATAAAATAATGTTACAAATATGTCTTCGATATGTTGTTATTGAAGACATATTTATTTGGTTCTATAAATTAAAGTGTTGATGTGAATTATTAACATTTGTTTGAACAAAAAGTATAAGGGGAGTGATATAATTATATACTTTTATTTAAATACTATTTTTTAATGCGCCATAGTTCTTTTTTCCTGATTCAAAGGCTTCAATAATTTTATTTTCTAAAATATATTCACTTTGTTTTTCTGTAGCTTGATAATAGTAAGTTGAGCGACTCATATTTAAAGCTTTACACATCGCTGATATTGAGTATTTATGTGCATTCTGTTGAATGACTAGCCTTTTCGTCTCATTATCAGCGCCGCTTGCTTTAAAATATCGTTCTCCATTTCTAATTGTTTATTTCTTTTACGTAAGGTAATCAATTCTTTATCTGTATCTGATAAATTATCTTTATGTTTAAAAGAACCTGTTTGTGTGGCTTGTTTAATCCAACGATCTAAAGCACTTGGTGTTAACTCGTATTCTCTAATTAATTCTATTTTAGGTTTACCACTTTGATACAATTTAACGATTTGATTTTTAAAATCTGATGTAAAGTGACGACGTTTTTTTCTATTTGACATGATACTTTCTCCTGATGTTGTTTTTTTAATTATAACGCCCTTATCTTATCTGTCTATATTAGTATACCCAAACCAAGACTTTTAGATAAAACAGTAAGTGATAGCTAGAGAAAACAAATACAACAAATGCAAACGTATTTGTTTAATCATTTGTGAAGAAATATAGAGACAAAAAGAAATAGATTATGTACAATGTGGTGTTGAAGGACACGTAAGTCATGTATTTAGTAGTAGTCACGTCTATTAGGTTTGAGCGAAGTTAATGCAGAAAGTATAGCTAAGATAAGAGTTTATGAGTTAAAATATATTTAATTGGTAAAAAGTAAAAAAACGAAAATCTAAGAAAATAGAGAGAGTGACACAACGTGTTGTAAAAAATAGTAAGAAAAAAGATGATGCCAGACACGGTCATTTATCAGCGTTAACGCACAGTAAAACAGCGAATGCAAGAAGGTATTATAGATTATTAAGTTAAAACAAAGACTATACCTGTGAAAAAATGTGCTTTTTTTCACAGATGTAGCAAGCGAAGTGCGGTAGTATGAGAAGGCACCAACAAAAAGTTGACACTATTTATTTTTTGTTTAGGTGGTTAAATTGTATATAGTGTATTATAATAAAGTTAATCAATTAATTTAGGAGAATTTACGATGAAAAAATCAACAAGATTTGTTTTATTTGGTGCTATTGCATCATTATTAGGTGCAGGCATCACTTATTATATGTTAAAAAAAGAAAAATATATTAATGCAGATATTGTGTTAGAAGAAATGAAGTCAAGAGTAGAAAATGTAACAGGTTCATGGATTCAAGCAGAACCACAATTATATCACCAACAACAAGTTTATGTAGGTGGATTGACGACTAAAGAATATGAATACGCATTTACTGCAGATGCACAAACAGGTGCTATTGTAGAATTTAATATTGTAGAATAGGAGAAATTATGGAAAGAGGTTTACAAAGGTTATGCGATTTAACGCAATTATATGGTCCATCTGGTTTTGAATATCGTGTAAGAAATTATATGAAATCACAATTATTATCAGTAGCTGATGAAATTATTTATGATAATATGGGCGGGATTTTTGGTGTTAAATATGCTGAAAAAGAAGATGCACCGAAGGTATTAGTTGTAGGACACATGGATGAAGTTGGCTTTATGATTACTCAAATTACATCTAACGGAATGTTGAAATTTGAACCTGTTGGTGGTTGGAGAGATGACATCTTATTATCGCAACGTTTTGTTGTAATGACAAGAGAAGGAAAAGAAATCACTGGTGTTGTCTCATCAGTACCTACACATTTTTTAAGAGGACAACAATCAGCAGCAGTTAAAATACCGGACATGTTATTAGATATTGGTGCAGATGACGCACAACAAGTTGAACAATGGGGTATTCAACCAGGAGATATGATGGTACCTGAAGCTAATTTAACATTTACACCAGACGGTAAAAAGATATTAGCTAAAGCAATAGATAATCGTTATGGTTGTGCATTAGCATTAGAAGCATTATCAATATTTGAGGATACTGATTTACCTTGTCATTTATATAGTGGTGCGACTGTACAAGAAGAAGTAGGATTAAGAGGAGCAGCAGCTGCAACAAATTTAATTCAGCCAGATATTGCTATTGTAGTTGATGCTTCACCAGCTAATGATATGTTAGGTGGTGAGAATGCTATGGGACAAAGTGGAAAAGGTGCTTTAATTAGAATTTATGATCGTACTATGATTTTAAAGCCAGAATTTCGTGATTTATTGCTAGAGACTTGTCACCAACATGATATTGCTTATCAGTATTATGTATCACCAGGTGGTACTGATGCAGGTGTGATTCATCAACAACATTTAGGTATTCCTACAGCTGTATTAGGAGTTTGTGCAAGATATATACATACACATACAGCTTTATTACACTTAGATGATTTTTATACAGCGAGAAAATTATTGTCAGAACTTATACCTCAATTAACACACGATAAAATAGAAGAATTAAAATATGGGAAATAATATTATTGTTTGTTCAATGAATCCAGTGAAAATTGGTGCTGTTAAAAAAGTGTTAAAACATAGTCATATTATTGCAATGGATTGTCCATCTAATGTTGCGGTACAACCTTTTGGTCACCATGAAACATTGCAAGGTGCTAAAAATAGAACGCAGTATGCCTTAAAGCAAGATAATACCATAGATATGGCGATTGCTTTTGAAGCTGGTGTAGATATTATTGTTGATCAACCTTATGTTATTCAATGGGCTGTAGTGGCAATGCGCTCTGGTCAATCATATAGTGTACAAGGCGTAGGTATTGAACTACCGAAAAGTTTTGCTGAACCTCTAAAACAAGGTGTTGAACTAGCACAATTAATTGATGATTATAGCGGTATGCAAGATATACGTTCAAAAAATGGTGCGCTAGGTATACTAACTAATAATTATATTACGCGCCAGCAAGTATACGAGCAAATGTTAAATATTATTTTACACTATCATAAATAATGTTAATTAGCGTAGACAAAAACTTAAATTAAGTTGATGTCTACGTTTTACTATAAATTAGGAGATTACATATGAAAATTTTAATCACAGGCTTTGATAAATTTGGAGAAGATCTATTAAATCCATCGAGTTTAGTCTTAAATGAATTACCACACTCTATCCAACAAGCAGAAGTTATTAAAGTGATTTTACCAACGGTCTTTATTAAAAGTGCCAATTTATTAAAAGCAACTATTATTGAGCATCAGCCAGATATTGTAATCTGTTTAGGTCAAGCAGGTGGGATAGCCCATATAGCAATAGAGCGAATAGCGATTAATTTAGATGATGCTAGAATACCTGATAATGAACAACAACAACCAATAGATAGAAAAATTCAAGAACATGGTGCAACAGCTTATTTTACAACATTACCAATTAAAGCCATTTATCAAGCATTACAACAACATCATATTCCAGTGGTAATATCAAATAGTGCCGGAACTTTTGTTTGTAATCATATTTTATATCAATTAATGTATATGATTGAAAGTGAATTTCCGAATATTAAAGGTGGATTTGTACATATACCTTATTTACCTGAACAGGTTGTAGATAAACCTTCTCTACCTAGTATGTCTCTAAGTCTTATGACACAAGCAATTCAACAGATTATCATTACATCAATTAATTTTTTTGGAAAAACAGACATTACTTTAAATGCAGGTCAAGAATTTTAAAAAAAGTTTGTAAAATAAATAATATATTGAAGACTATAATTTCATTAGGTTACAAATGTACGGTTTTGACATCTATTTATTTTAAAATATTGTTTAAAGTTCATAAAAAAACTTGAAATAATTTAGTAGAAGATTTATGATAGATAGGTCACAATTATTTATTTAATTTAAATGGAGGTTTTTATGTTTGAGTTGTCAAAATTAAATACAACTATTGGAAAAGAAATCAATGCAGGTTTAACGACATTTTTAACGATGGTCTACATTGTTATAGTTAATCCAGTGATCTTATCGTCAGTAGGTATCCCATTTCCACAAGTATTTACAGCAACAATTATTGCTAGTGTAGTTGGAACATTATTAATGGGGTTAGTGGCTAAATTACCTATAGCTGTTGCACCAGGTATGGGATTAAATGCTTATTTTGCTGCAACAGTTACAATAACAGGTGCAACATATCAATCAATTTTATCAGCAGTATTTGTAGCATCAATTATTTTCTTTTTATTATCATTCACGGTATTACGTGAAAAGTTAATAGATGCGATACCAGAAAATCTGAAGTATGGTATTACAGCAGGGATAGGTTTATTTATTGCTTTTATTGGTTTGAAATCAGCACATCTTGTAGTGGCTAATGAAGCAACAATTATTGGACTAGGTAATTTAAAAGATCATATCGCTTACATGACTCTAATTGGTCTAGCAATTACATTAATTTTAATGGCGTTAAATATACCAGGTGCTTTATTTATTGGAATGATTACCACAGCAATCATTTCATTTATCATAGGTGATTTGAAATTTGATGGCTTTTTTCAAATGCCATCATTACCAGAAGGTTTAATTGTCTATAATCCAGTATCAGCAGTACAAGATGTGATTCAAGGTGGATTATATAGTGCTGCCTTTGCTTTCTTTTTAGTAACTTTATTTGATACAACAGGTACATTATTAGGAGTATTAGAATCAGCAGGCTTAATAAAAAATGGTAAAGTACAGCGTGCAAAACAAGCGTTTTTAGCAGACTCTGTGGCTTCTACAATTGGTGCTATGTTTGGTACATCACCAACATCAGCATATGTAGAATCAAGTGCTGGGGTTGCAGCAGGTGGTAGAAGTGGTTTAACAGCAGTCGTTGTAGCTATTCTATTTATGATTACATTGTTTTTTGCACCTATTGCTTCAACATTATCAAGTATTCCAGCTATCACTTCTCCAGCGTTAATTATTGTCGGAAGTTTGATGATGGGTGCTGTTTCAAATATTAAATGGGGAACGATTGATGAAGCTTTTCCAGCATTTATTACAATTTTAGCAATGCCTTTAACTGGATCAATTGCCGATGGTATTGCTGTAGGATTTATTTCTTATCCTATTTTAAAATTAGTACAATTAAAATTTAAAGAAATACACCCGTTAATGTATGTATTTGCAATTTTATTTTTATTTTTATTAATTGATAGGTTGTAAAATTAAATGCGA
>NZ_JBZXTS010000038.1:0-12158 GCF_058895785.1 Staphylococcus sp. B1(2026) | reverse complement strand
AAATAGTCTACATCGCAATTAATTCCCTTAAATTTAATATTGACAATAATCATTAGAAGTGTTAAGATGAATAATGTTAGAGTAAAAAGAAGTAGAAACGTTTGTTTCTCACCAAGCTAATTATGGTTAGCCGGTCAATGATCGTACTGTACAGTAATGATGTATTTGATAGGCGGAGACTATAATGTTTCGGTCTCTTTTTATTTTGTAAAGTTTGAATGTATCATACAGGAGGTGGCTCCCATTAGCAAGGACACTACACAGATTAATCAACAAATTCGTGCAAAAGAAGTACGTTTAATTAGCAATACAGGTGAACAATTAGGTGTTAAATCTAAGCAAGAAGCACTGGAAATTGCAGAACGTGTTAATTTAGATTTAGTTTTAGTTGCACCAACAGCAAAACCACCAGTAGCTCGTATTATGGACTATGGTAAGTTTAAGTTTGAGCAACAAAAGAAAGATAAAGAAGCACGTAAAAAACAAAAGATTGTAACGTTAAAGGAGATTCGTTTATCGCCTACAATTGAAAAACATGACTTTGAAACGAAATTAAAAAATGCTAAGAAGTTTTTAATTAAAGAAGATAAGGTAAAAGTATCTATTCGTTTTAAAGGTCGTGCAATAACACATAAAGAAATTGGTCAACGTGTATTAGAACGTTTTGCTGTGGAAGCAGCTGATGTTGCTACAGTTGAACAAAGACCAAAAATGGAAGGGCGCAGCATGTTTTTAGTGTTAGCACCTAAAAAAGAAGATAAATAAATTAATAACTAGGAGGAACACATCATGCCTAAAATGAAATCTCACCGCGGGTTAGCAAAACGTGTTAAAAAAACTGGTACAGGAAAATTAAAACGTTCACGTGCGTATACTTCTCACTGGTTCTCACGTAAAACTACAAAACAAAAACGTCATTTACGTAAAGCATCACTTGTTTCACGTGGTGATTACAAACGTATTCGTACTTTATTAGTAAAATAATTAAAAGATAATGTGCTAATGAGTAGCACCATTAAAGGAGGAATTTATTATGCCACGTGTTAAAGGTGGAACAGTTACGCGCGCTCGCCGTAAAAAAGTATTAAAATTAGCCAAAGGTTATTTTGGTTCTAAACATACATTATTTAAAGTTGCTAAGCAACAAGTTATGAAATCTGGTCAGTATGCATTCCGTGACCGTCGTCAAACAAAACGTAATTTCCGTAAATTATGGATTACACGTATTAATGCAGCAGCACGTATGAATGGTTTATCATACAGCCGTTTAATGAATGGCTTAAAAGTAGCAGGTATTGAAGTTAACCGTAAAATGTTATCAGAAATTGCTATCCATGATGCAGCAGCATTTGCACAATTATGTGATCAAGCTAAATCAGCATTATCAAAATAATAAAAGGACTATAGGGCAAATAAGTCCTATAGTCTTTCTTTTATAAGAGTGGAGGACTATGGTGAAAACAAATGATATTATTAAGATAGTAGTTGCTATATCAGCTATATTAGGAGCTATATTTGTTTGGGGGTATTTATTATTATTTATACCTTTAGCTTATTTAATTTTAAAAAACTTACCTTTATTTTATCGCTCTTTGCGTTTTGAACGTTGGCAATTAATCATCATGTGTTACCTTATTTTTCCTTTAAGTATTATTTTGTTAGTGTATTTAAGTTATTTAGAATATTATTTTTTGAATTTTAATGGTTTACTATATGTATTATTTATTATATTTAATACAATATATTGTGCAGCATTTTATTATTTTTTAACACAGTTATTTTATAAAAGACGTCGAAGTTATGCACAAAGATTAAAACAAAAAAAGAAAGAACTATCAGATGATTAATAAAATTCAGCTAAGAAAACAAATGTTTTCTTAGCTGAATTTTTATATACAGTATTATTTAATGTAACTACTTTGATAATGAATAGCTTTAATTTTATAGCCTAAGTAGCTTTCTAATTCTTCTATAAGTAGAGGATTAAAAGTAAACTCTTCAATGACATATATTTTATTATTAAGCTGAAAACATTTATTTAAAAATTTATCGTTAAACATAATACAATGGATAATATCATTATTGTTTAAAATGATTTCTACATGATTATGTGTTGAATGAGAAATGATAGGTGCTTCAAATGGATAATTTGAAGTGAAAATTTGAGCATTTGTAATTTTAAGTTTTTCAGCTGTAATATGTAGTAAGTATTTATTAGTAATTTTTATGATTAAATCGATATGATCTTTATTTTTATGCAAACGTATTTTTTGATTAACAATATATAAATTTTCTAAATGTGAGATTTTCTTAAAAGTAGGTTCCACAAAATCAAAAATAATATTTTCAGTAATCTCTTTAGCATGTTTAACAAGTTTTTTGTTATGATCAAAAATTCTTTGTAAGCGAATTTGAGCCATCTGTAATAATAATAAATCATATTGACGAAGTTGATGATTAAGTTGATAAAATGATTGTTTTGTCATAGTAAATGCTCCTTGTAATATTCATATAATTATTAAAACATAAAGGTCAAGAATAGTCAAAATAACTGATTGCTTGAATTTTTACATTTATACATAAGTATGATAAAATATAAAAGTTATTAATAATAAGGAGGAATATAGTTTAAAATGATAGCGCCTGGTTAAAGCTAGAACGGTTAAAAGTAGCTTTAATGACGAGGAGAAAGGTGATCGAATTATCGGCGGATACCTTTCCGGCTGAGATAGTCGTGAGTTAATTGACAAATCAACAAAGCAATTAATAATCTATATTAAATTGAAATGAGGATTATATTATGTGTGGGATAGTTGGCTATATTGGTCAAGAAGATACAAAAGAAATTTTATTAAAAGGATTAGAAAAGTTAGAATATCGTGGTTATGATTCAGCTGGAATTGCTTTATATGAAACAACGACAGATGAAGTGAAAATTTTTAAAGAAAAAGGTCGTATTGCAGATTTAAGACAAGTAGTGGATAAAAATGCTTTAGGTACTATGGGTATTGGGCATACACGTTGGGCAACACATGGTAAACCTGGTTATAAAAATTCTCACCCACACCAAAGTGAGGATGGTAGATTTACATTAGTACATAATGGAGTAATTGAAAATTATGAACAATTACGTGATAGTTATTTAGAAGGTGTTACTTTAATATCAGATACTGATACAGAAATTATTGTACAATTAATTGCTAAATTTGCACAAGAAGGTTTAAACACAGAAGAAGCCTTACGTAAAACTTTGAAATTGATTGAAGGTTCATATGCTTTAGCAATTATTGATATAACACATCCAAATACAATGTATGTAGCTAAAAATAAATCGCCACTATTAGTAGGACTTGGTGAAGGTTTTAATGTAGTTGCTTCTGATGCGATGGCGATGTTACAAGTCACTGATATTTTTGTGGAATTAGCAGATAAAGAAATTGTGATGGTTAAACGTGAATCTGTTAAAATTAAAAATTTAGAAGGTGAAGTTGTTAGTCGTGAATCATTCAAAGCAGAATTAGATGCCTCAGATATCGAAAAAGGTACTTATGAGCACTATATGTTAAAAGAAATCAACGAGCAACCATCAGTTATACGTAAAATTATTCAAGCTTATCAAGATGAGCAAGGTAATTTAACAGTTGAAGAAGATTTATTAAAAGTTTTTAGTCAATGTCAACGTATTTACATTGTTGCTTGCGGGACATCTTATCATGCAGGATTAATTGGTAAAGATTTAATTGAAAAATGGGCTAAAATACCAACAGAAGTACATATTGCTTCAGAATTTGCTTATAATTTACCATTATTATCAGAAGGTGCAGGTTTTATCTTTATTTCTCAGTCGGGTGAAACAGCAGACAGTCGAGCAGTATTAAAATTAATTACGGAAAATTATGATTATCCAACATTAACGATAACGAATGTACCTGGTTCAACGCTATCACGTGAAGCAAATTATACTTTAGCTTTATATGCAGGTCCAGAAATTGCGGTAGCTTCAACAAAGGCATATACAGCACAAGTAGCGGTATTATCTATTTTTGCTAATGTTTTAGCTGTGGCAAGACAACAAACAGTACATATTGATTTAATAAAAGAATTAGGTATTGTTGCTAATGCAATGGGTACAGTCATTGATGCACATGAGAAATTAGAAAAATTAACATCTAAATTTTTAGATCGTGCACGTAATTGTTTTTACATTGGTCGAGCATTAGATTATTATGTTTGTTTAGAAGCAGCATTAAAATTAAAAGAAATTTCGTATATTCAAGCAGAAGGATTTGCTGGCGGTGAATTAAAACATGGTACAATAGCTTTAATTGAAGAAGGTACGCCAGTTGTTGCTTTAGTTACTAATGAACAATTGAATTTAAATATTCGTGGTAATGTGAAAGAAGTAGCAGCACGTGGTGCACATACATGTATTATTTCAATGGAAGGATTAGATGCATCAGAAGATAGTTTCATCATTCCAAATGTCAACCAGGAATTAGCACCGCTTGTATCAGTTGTCGCTGTACAATTAATGGCCTATTATGCTGCCTTACATCGTGATTGTGATGTTGATAAACCACGTAATTTAGCGAAGTCAGTGACAGTAGAATAGGCATTATAAGTTAAATTAGTTGACTAAAAATTCTAAGTATATTAGAATTAAAATTACGAAGTATTTTATATATTTTGATTATTATTCAGGAGGATAACGATATGTCATTTTTAGACGATTTAAAAAACAAAGCAAATGAAGTAGTAGGTAAAGCAGGAGATATTTTTGACGNTAAAATTACGAAGTATTTTATATATTTTGATTATTATTCAGGAGGATAACGATATGTCATTTTTAGACGATTTAAAAAACAAAGCAAATGAAGTAGTAGGTAAAGCAGGAGATATTTTTGACGAAGTAAAAGATAAAGCAGAAGATGCTTTTGAAGATATTAAAGGTAAAGCAGGAGATATTTTTGACGATGCTAAAGATAAAGCTAATGAAGCTAAAGATGCTGTAACAGATAAAGCTGAAGAAGCAAAATCAAAAGCCGAAGAAGTAAAAGATAAAGCAGAAGATGCTGTAGAAGATATTAAAAACAAATTTTAATAAATTGTAATTGATAATAAGATTAGTGATGAATAAACCTATAGTAGGTGTGATTTATTACTAATCTTATTTTTATTTAATTATGTTTAGACTATCTATTTGAAAAATGATAAGATGAAATAAATAATTTAGTTTAGAAAAGAGTAAAAGATAATGAAGATGAGTGTTTTAGCTAGTGGAAGTACTGGCAATGCCATTTATGTTGAACATAATCAACATAAAATTTTAGTAGATGCAGGTTTAACAGGTAAAAAAATAGTGGAATTAATGGCTTCAATTAATAGAAAACCAGAAGAATTAACAGCACTATTAGTTTCACATGAACATAGTGATCATATAAAAGGTATAGGTGTACTTGCTAGAAAATATCAATTACCAATTTATGCGAATCAGGAAACATGGCAAGCCATGGATAAATTAATTGGTAATGTTAGTAATGAACAAAAATTTATTTTTGATAAAGGAAGTATAAAAGATTTTGGATCATTAGTTGTTGAATCATTTGGTGTTAGTCATGATGCAGCTAATCCACAATTTTATACTTTTGCAGTAGATAACAAAAAAATGTCAATTATTACAGATACGGGTTATGTATCCGATAAAATGAAGGGTATTATTTATGATTCGGATGTTTTTGTTTTTGAAAGTAATCATGAAGAGGAAATGTTACGTATGTGTAGTTATCCTTGGCATACTAAGCAACGTATTTTAAGTGATCAAGGACATGTATCAAATACGGATGCAGCTTATGCTATGTTAGATGTCATTGGTGATCATACTAAACGTATTTATTTAGCACATCTTAGTAAAGAAAATAATTTAAAAGAATTAGCTAATCGAACAGCAAAAACTATTTTAACACAAGCAGATATTAATATTGCAAAAGTACAAATTCATGATACAGATCCAGCTGAAGCAACACCATTAATAGAACTTTAAGGAGAAATCATGAAAATTACATTAATTACAGTTGGAAAATTAAAAGAAAAATATTTAAAATTAGGTATTGAAGAATATGCAAAACGTTTATCAGCATATTGTAAATTATCTTTTATAGAAGTTGCTGATGAAAAAGCACCAGAGAATTTAAGTATTAAAGAAATGGATATAGTTAAAGCCAAAGAGGGACAACGTATTTTAGCAAAAGTAAAAGATCAAAGTTATGTTATTGCTTTAGCTATTGATGGTAAAACATATACTTCTGAGCAATTAAGCCAGCATCTATCTCATTTAATGTTACATGGTAAAAGTGATTTAACATTCATTATAGGTGGAAGTTTAGGATTACATGAAACAGTGATACAGCGTGCTAATGAAAAATTATCATTCAGTAAAATGACATTTCCTCATCAATTAATGAAATTAATCTTAGTTGAACAATTATATCGAAGTTATAAAATTATTGAAGGTAGTCCCTACCATAAATAATTAACTTATTCCTTTTTAAATTAGTATTTGCTATAATAAATAAAAAGGGAGGTAAATATGTCTAGAAAATTATTTTGTGAAATTTCACCTTTAACTTATAAGATATCGGTGAGAAAAAGTATTGTGTTGCGTTATTGGCAAGATTTCAATAAAAAAATTAATTTTGCTAAAGAAAAGTCTGACACACCATTACCTTGTTTAGTTTATAAACATAACTCGTTAATTCGTAGAACTTTAGGTGATGTAGATCCTAGATTGCAAGCAAATAAAGCGGTTAATTTAAAAATATCTACACCTAAAGTATCTGGTGTTTTAATCAAACCAGGTCAAACATTTTCATTTTGGAAATTAGTTGGAGAATGTACATCACGTAAAGGTTACAAAGAAGGTTTAATGGTTGGTAGAGAAGAAGATACACGTAGTGGTTTAGGTGGCGGTATGTGCCAATTTTCTAATTTAATACATTGGATGATCTTACACACACCTTTACAAATTATTGAACATCACCATCACGATGGTGTAGATATGTTTCCTGATTTTGGACGAAAAGTACCATTTGGTACGGGGACATCAATCGTATATAATTATTTGGATTATCGTTTTTATAATCCAACAGAATATACTTTTCAATTAATTACCTATACAGATGATGAATATTTATATGGTGAATTAAGAACTTCGGAACCTTTAGCATATAAATATCATGTTAAAGCAGAAAATGAATATTTTAGTCGTGAAAATGGCATAGTTTATAGAAATAGTGAGATCTATCAAACAGTTGTTGACAAGCGAACAGGTAACACAGTTGCTAAAAATCTGTTGAAACAAAATCATGCAAAAGTATTGTATGATACAAGTCATTTAGAAATTATTGAGAAATAAAAATAAAGTGTTGATAATTAGTTAGTTTATCAACACTTTATTTTAAGGTAATAGTCAACTTATTTTTATTAAGGTTTACAAATTATAGTTATTCTGATATGATAAATAAAAAAGGAGTATTGATAATGATTAAAAATTTAATCTTAATGGCAATGCTATTGACTATTATCATTTTATTAGGCTATTTACCACCGATTACATTTATTTTTTTACCTATTCCAATAGTCATACAAAATTTAGGTATTATGTTATTAGGTGGTTTATTAGGATGGCGTTATGGTGGGATAACCGTAAGTGTGTTTTTATTACTAGCAGCATTAGGTTTTCCAGTACTATCAGGTGGTCGTGGCGGTATCATTTTATTTGTTGCGCCAACGGGGGGATATTTAATTGGTTATTTTTTTGCTGTGATTGTGATAGGATGGTTAATAGAAAAATATGCTCAGAATCTAACATATATCAAAGTAGTTATTATAGTTACAATTGGTGCAGCGCTTATTAATTTAGCTGGTAGTTTATTTATTAGTTATTATTTAAAATTAGAACGTATTGAAACAATGTTATTACTATCAATTCCATTTATGATAGTTGATATGTTAAAAGTTTTTTTAGCGAGTTCAATCATTTATCGTTTGCGTTTTGTAAGTTTAATAGCAAAAAATAAAACCTAGACAATGTGGTATTGTCCAGGTTTTTCTTATTGTCTTAAATGATTGTTTAAATATTGTTCTAAACGATTATTTTTTTCAGCTGTGTCAAGTTGTTCTAAGTAGTAGGGATCTAAGTGAAATACAAGTTCTAATTCATTTTTTTCGTTCAAAGCAATGACTGCTTCACCATCCTGACTACCTTTGAATCCAGTCGTTACTTCATGAAAATGTGGTGTGAAGAATGTGATGAGTTTTTGACGCCAATAATTTCTTCTTTCAAGATAATGAGCAACATCTTCCATAGGAATAATATAATTATCAATATTAGCACCATAAATTGTGTAATGTTTCATAATCCACCTCTTAAATAATTTGATAATTTAAGTATAGAAGAGTTAAAGAATAAAATAAAGTATAATGTTTTAAGATTTAATAACTCTACTGTATAAAATAAGTGAGATACTAGCACAAATGATAATTGTTAAACTTGTTGAATAAAATATTTGTCCCATACCAACTAAAGGAGAAACAATACCTCCGAAGAATGCAGGGAAAAATCCAAGAAGAGCAGATGCGCTCCCTGCACGTGAACGTTCTAAATTCATGGCTAATGCAGATGATGAAGGTAAAATCCATCCTAAAGTAAACATTAAACTGAAAAACCCAATTTCTACTAGCCATAAAGGGCTGTCAAAAATTAAAATAATGCTTAGAATAATAGAAACGATAAAAAGGCTATAAATACCAAATTTTAAAGCTTGTAGTCCTGCAAATTTGCTTGACCAACGACTACCAATTGTAATAGCAATACCATTTAAAGCAAAACATAAACTATAAGCAATTGCAGATAAGCCATAGTGTGTTTGTAAAATAAAAGGTGATGAAGAAATATAACTGAATAATGTTGCTAAGGCACAAGCTTGAATAAATACAAATAACATAAAAGCATGATTAGTCATTACATTCCCCATAGTTAAGTATGTTTGTGATATTGAAAAATTAGAACGCTTAGTTACTAATAAAGTTTCTTTAAATTTGATTGTGCTAAATATAAGTATTACACCAAGTAAAGCTAAAGTGATAAAAATCATTGTCCAGTGAGCATAAACTAGAATTAAACTCCCTAAGATAGGTGAGAAAATAGGTGCCATGCCATTAACTGCCATTAATAAACCAAAGAAATGTGCCATTTCATCGCCTTCATATAAATCTGCAATGACTGCACGTGCAATAACAAGAGAACCAGCTGATGCTAAACCTTGAATAAATCGTAAAATAATCATTGTTAATAAATTCGGTGAAAAAATAATCATTATCGTACTTAATGTAAAAATAACTAAACTAATTAGCAAAGGTTTCTTTCTTCCATATTTATCACTAATAGGTCCAATTAATAATTGACCACCTGCTAAACCAATTAAACTACTTGTTAAAGTAAGTTGAATGGCAGAAGTTGTTGTGTTAAAAAAATTAGCCATGTAAGGTAAGGCAGGTAAGTATAAATCAGTTACAAAAGGTCCAAATGCTGAAAGTGCTCCTAAAAATAAAACTAGAAATTTTTTGTTGTTCATAAATAGTTAATCTCCTTTATAAGACAAGTAGGAGATGATTTATTTCCTACTTGAGTATGTCTATTAGTTATCGTCATCATTATCAGTTGATGATGAATGATTTGTTGTATGAGAAGTTATTGCTGGTTTTGTACTTTGTGCACCTTGTAAAGCACTAGTGACATTTGCATCAATATTAATACCATTTCTTAATAAAGTTGTATTATCTTCTGCAGGATTAGTAATGGTATTGAATGGTAAATTATTATTGAATAATGAAGTAGCTGTTGGGCAATTATTTACAGGTGCACCATTAGATAGTTGACATATAGAACGTGTATCTACATTATCTGGACGAGGAAAACCTTGTTCCGGTGCGACTAATTCATTGTCAACATTATATACTGAATTTAGTAATGTAGACCAAACATATTTAATAGTAGCATCACTTGGTAAAGTTGCAGGTTGATCATAACCTAACCAAGCACCTAAAGTTAAACGTTTAGTACCACCGACCATCCATGAATCATAGACACCATCAGATGTACCTGTTTTTGCATAAACATTACTAGAGCCAAAGTTTAATAGACCAGGCACTTGATTAGCAGAACCTTGTGTTAAAACATTTTTTAACATGTCTACAATCATATATGCTGTTTCAGGAGAATAAACTTGAACACCTTCTTCATTATCTTTTTGATAAATGACATTACCATTACTATCAGCAATTTTTGCTACCATATAAGCATCTTTAAAAGTACCTTCATTAGCAAAAGTTGTAAAAGCATTGGTATTTTCTTCAACCGTTACCCCTTGAGATAAACCACCAATGGAAGTTGCTAAATTAGTGTAATCTTGATCTGTTAAAGATGTGTAACCCATTTTTTTCAAGTATTCAGCAGGACGTTTGTCTAGCATACCACTATATAAACGAATAGCGGATAAATTGTATGAATTATACAAAGCTTCTCTTGCTGTTACCCAGCCGTAATCAATACCGGCGTAGTTTTGTGGTGTCCAGCCTTCATAATTAAATGAACGGTCTAATAATAGTGTATTAGGTGAAATATAACCCATTTCTAATGCAGGTGCATAAACTACTAAAGGTTTGATTGAAGAACCTGTTGAACGTAAACTTTGTGTTGCATGATTTGTTTGTTCTGATTCGAAGTCGCGTCCACCAACAAAACCTAAAATCTTACCAGTAACATTATCTATGGCCATTGCACCAACTTGTACGGGATAAGCCTTGCCATCACTAGAAATATACTCACCACCATAGCCGTCAAAATATTTAGCAGCATTATTTAATGCATCGTGTACATTTTTATCAATGGTTAATGTGACACGGTAACCATTTTTTTGCGCAGCATTTTCGGCTTTAGCATAATATTTGTCTTTCAATGTAATACTATTATTAATGTCTTCACGACTATAGCCATCTTTTTCTGCTAAAACATATAATAGAGTTTCCACAATACGTTGTTTAGCTTCAGTAATAACATAAGGATATTCAATACTTAAATTTGGAATATTATCAATAAAAGTTGATTTCAAATCAAAAGCAATAGCTTGGTCGTATTGTTGTTGTGTAATATATTTATATTTTAACATTTGTTTTAATACATATTTTTGACGCTCAAATCCATAAGATAAATGTTCGTCATCTTTTAATTCACCTGTGTTAGTAAAAGGTGTGTATAAAAACGGCGCTTGTGGTAATCCCGCAATATAAGCGGCTTGTGCCAAATTAACATCTTGTGCTGATATGCCAAATAGCCCGCGTGCAGTAGCTTCAATACCTGAAACATTTTGTCCATTAGTGTTACGACCTAGGTCAACAACATTTAAGTAATAATAAAGAATATCTTTTTTATCAAACATTTTTGTTGCACGTAAAGCTAATAAAATTTCTTTTGCCTTGCGTGCATAAGAAGTTTCACGTGTTAGAATTTGATTTTTAATTAATTGTTGTGTTAAAGTACTCCCACCCGAAGCAGAACTTGATCCAGTTACTTCTTGAATGACTGCACGTAATGTTGATTTAGGAACAACACCATCATTAGAAAAGAAAGTAGGATCTTCTGTACTAATTAAACCATTGATAATGAAAGGTGATACTTTTTCATAAGGAACTACAGTACGTAAAGTATCAGCACGTAATGAACCTAATTTTTCGCCACCAGAAAAATAAACATCTGTTGTTTCTGTCATAGTACCTAATTCAGTTTTCATTTCATCATATGTCATCACAGGTGTATCTTTGACAAGTGCAGCAACATAACCTGCACCAATACCCATACCAAGACAACCAATTAAAATAAGTGTTAAAATACCAAATAACACAATATTCCATATCGTTTGATAAAATAATCCGAAGTAATCATACCATTTTAATTTTATATCGGAATCTTTTTTCTTCACATGCATTCTCCTTGTATATATTTTCTCGAACATATATAAATACGTATATAGTATTGATTATACCATATAGTTAAGTTAATAGTGTATCAAATTGTATGATGAATTAATTGCGATGTAGCCTAT
>NZ_JBZXTS010000037.1:0-13415 GCF_058895785.1 Staphylococcus sp. B1(2026) | reverse complement strand
GACCAACAATAACTTTACACTAACATTTATTTTTTATTGCTTTGTTAGTATGGAATTGATCTAATACAAATAATGTCTTACCTAGTAACACTTCTAAGCCTTGTTTTATCCAACTTGCACCATCTCCTGATAAATAGATTTTCTCTATTTTATCTATCTCATAGTTTGATAAACTATACTCCAAAATTCATCACTACATCTTTTATAACATCCTGTATAATATCTTTTGTTTTTTAATTCTTTTCTATTTTTACCAACAATCACTTTACACTATCTAACAATCTCACATATTTGCTTATCATTATTAAAATATATATAATAAAACTAAAAGTATTTAGGAGGCGTAACATGCATTTAATTCCAACAGTAATTGAACAAACAAGTCAAGGTGAACGTGCTTATGATATTTATTCACGTTTATTAAAAGACCGTATTATTATTTTAGGTAGTGCCATTGATGATAATGTGGCTAATTCTATCGTGTCACAATTATTATTTTTACAAGCACAAGATGCTGAAAAAGATATTTACTTATACATTAACTCACCTGGTGGTAGTGTGACGGCTGGTATGGCAATTTATGATACGATGCAACATATTAAACCTGATGTTGTCACAATTTGTATGGGTATGGCGGCATCAATGGGCTCATTTTTATTAACGGCTGGTGCTAAAGGTAAACGTTATGCTTTACCGAATGCTGAAGTGATGATTCATCAACCATTAGGTGGTGCACAAGGTCAAGCCACTGAAATTGAAATTGCTGCACGCCATATTTTAAAAATCCGAGAAAAATTAAATACAATTTTATCACAACGTACAGGTCAACCTATTGAAGTCATTGAACGTGATACTGAACGTGATAATTATATGTCTGCCGAAGAAGCGAAAGCTTATGGCTTAATTGATGATGTCATGCATCCAGAACATTAATCATTAAAAAAGTATAAAATCAAAGCCTCAACTTTGATTTTATACTTTTATTTTTTCTTAGGTGGGATATAGCTACCTTCTCTAATTTTATCAGCAATCTCATCAATCTTTCTTAAACGGTGATTAATCCCTGATTTTGATATAGGCCCTGTCGATAACATTTCTCCTAATTCTTTTAAAGAAGCATCATCATGCTTAATGCGTAATTTAGCAATTTCTACTAGCTTGTCTGGCAAGGCATCTAAGCCAACTTCTTGTTGTATATACTTAATATTATCAATTTGACGACCTGCTGCATTAACTGTTTTATTTAGATTCGCCGTTTCACAATTCACTAAACGATTAACAGAATTACGAATATCACGTACGATACGTACATCTTCAAATTTAAATAATGATTGATGGGCACCAATTAAATTTAAAAATTCTGCAATTTTTTCTGATTCTTTCATGTAAGAAATATAACCTTTTTTACGCTCTAACATTTTAGCATTTAATTCATAATCATTTAGTAATGCTGTTAAATCATGACTATGCTCTTCATATAAAGAAAAAATTTCTAAATGATATGATGACGTTTCAGGATTATTAACAGAGCCTGCTGCTAAAAAGGCACCACGTAAATAAGCACGTTTCATTTCATCTGTTGCAACTAATGATTGATCAATATGATGTAGTAAACTATGATAATCTCCCATAATTTTTAAATCTCTTAAAATATGAGTGACATCTTGTCTTACACGACAAATATAAACATTATTCTTTTTCAAACGCATTTTTTTACGTACTAATAATTCTGAATGTACTTGATAAAGTTCTCTTAGCAAAGAATAAATATGGCGAATAATAGAAGCATTTTCTGTTTGTAAATCTAATACCCACTGTTGACTGCTAATTGATAGTGAACCCAACATATGAATTAGTGCACTTAGTTCTGATTTGGCTTCTTCTTTAGTTAAATCTACTTGTGTTAGTTCTTTTTTAGTATCTGAAGCAAATGACATTGATTCACATCCTTTCCACAATAAAGCTGGAACTTACGTTCCAGCTTTTTTATACTGTTTCACATGAAACTTTTATATGATTGCTATTATAACAAAATTAATTCTACAGGACAATGGTCAGAACCTATAATATCATCACGAATAATCACGTCTTGAATCTCACCACTTAATTGTTGTGACATAATAAAATAATCTATACGCCATCCGATATTACGTTCTCGTGCTTTATTCATATAACTCCACCATGTATACGCACCTACTTGCTCTGGATATTGATAACGAAAAGCATCAATATAATTTTGTGCTAATATATTAGACATTTTAGTACGTTCTTCAATCGTAAAACCAGCATTTTTCGTATTTGATTTAGGATTGGCTAAATCTATTGCTTGATGTGCCACATTTAAATCACCACAAAAAATAACAGGTTTAATCGCATTTAATTGATTAATATAGGCTAAAAAATCATCTTCCCATTGTTCACGATAAGCTAAACGTGTTAAATCTCTTTTAGCATTAGGCGTATAAACGGTCACTAAATAATAATTATCAAATTCAGCTGTAATGACACGTCCTTCTTGGTCATGTTCTTCAATATTCAAACCATAAGTGACGGATATAGGTGCTATGTTAGTAAAAATTGCTGTGCCTGAATAACCTTTTTTAACAGCTGAACACCAGTAGGCTTGATAGCCATATTGACTAAAATCAAAATCAACTTGATCTGGTTGTGCTTTAGTTTCTTGCAAGCATAAAATATCTGGTTGTGCTGTTTCTATATAATTTTGCAACGCACCTTTATTCAAAACCGAACGAATACCGTTCACATTCCATGTTGTAATTTTCATATTATCCCTCTTATTCTTTTTATTTATTTTAACATAGTTTCTTTTAACTAGTTACTAAAAAGTACCTAATTGATAACTAGAATAATGAGTTTTATAATAAAATAAAAAAAGAGAGGTTATATTATGAAAACTTATCAAAATATTATTATTGGATTCGGTAAAGGTGGTAAAACTTTAGCTAAGCAATTCGCACAACAAGGTGAAAAAACATTATTAATTGAAAAATCACCACAAATGTATGGTGGTACTTGTATTAATGTAGGTTGTATTCCTTCAAAATCATTAATTACTCAAGCAGAAAAACATTATGATTTTACAACTGCAATGATGAATAAAAATAATTTAATTAGTAATTTGAGAGATAAAAACTTTCATATGCTTGCTGACGACAGTAATATTGATGTTTGGACAGCAACTGCAAAGTTCAAAAATAATGATACATTAATAGCTACTTTTTTAAATGGTGATACAACTGAAGTAACTGGTCAGCGTATTTTTATTAATACAGGTGCTACACCTGTCATACCCCCTATTCAAGGTGCTAAAGTTACTTCACGTATTTTAACATCAGAAGAAGCGTTAGCACAACATCATCGTCCTGAATCTTTAACGATTATTGGCAGTGGTTATATTGGTTTAGAATTTGCTTCAATGTATGCACAGTTTGGTACAAAAGTGACGATTATTGATCGACATGAATCATTTATTCCTAGAGAAGATCAAGAAATAGCGGCAATAATAAAAAACGACTTAGAACATAGTGGTATCGAATTTAAACTAGGTGTTCAAAATTTACAATTACAAGAAACAGCAAATAAAGTTTCAGTTATTTTTAATGATAATGAAGTAATAGAAAGTGACCTTGTTTTGCTTGCCACTGGACGTCAACCCAATACACAACATCTTGGTTTAGAAAATACTGATATTCAATTAGCAGATAATGGTGCAATTATTGTTGATTCATATTTAAAAACTACTGTACCTAATATTTGGGCTATTGGAGATGTGAAAGGTGGTTTACAATTTACTTATATTTCACTAGATGATAGTAAAATTATTGCTGATCAACTTTTTGGCAATAGTCAACGTACTATCGATAATCGTCCAATCGTACCTTATACTGTTTTCTTAACGCCAGCCTTATCTGTTGTCGGTATTAATGAAGATCAAGCTAAGCAACAACAACTCAATTATAAAGTATTTAAGTTGCCTGTCGCAAACATTCCTAAAGCTAACATTTTAGGAGATCCTCGTGGTTTATTTAAAGTAATTGTTGATAAAAACACACAATATATTTTAGGTGCTACATTATATGGGGTTGAATCTCAAGAATTAATTAATATCATTACTTTAGCTATGCAAATGCAAACACCTTATACAGTACTTAAAAATCAAATTTATACACATCCAACAATGACAGAAGCGTTTAATGACTTATTCAAATAAAACGAAGCGACTAGTAAACTAGTCGCTTTATTTTATTACTCACATTTTAAATTTTTCATTCCCCATGCTTTCATCTGTGCAACAATATGAAATAAATGTTGCCCTTTTTCAGTCAATTGATAGTATGAATAAACTTGATTATTCTCTGTTATTTTATAATTTTCAACAATTTGTTGTAACTCTAACATCGTTAATTGTTGTTTTAACATTTTAGAACTACTTCCTGCTAACTTTCTTGATAGCTCTCCAAATCGACACGGTTGAATATACAATTGTTCAATAATTTGAGGTATCCATTTCTTACCTAATAATTTAGCTAGTTCCTCAGCTGGGCATTCAACACTTGACATGGCTCTATTCTCACACCTCTTACTAATTTAAAATATTTAAAATACTTTGTTTCATGTTTTCAACTTCTACTACTGTATGATGTAAAATTTCAGCATCGATAATAGAAGTTACAGCTGCTGGTACAGGCACTTGAGATAAGCGTTGAATCGTTTCAATTAATTCAAAATCATGTTCATCATTCACGGTTTCAACCGCTTCAACGACACTGCGTGGGAATTTATACGGGCTAGCTGTTGAAACAATCACCATTGGCGTCATATCTTGTGTTTGTTGCTGATACTTTTTAGCAACATGAGCTGCCACTGCCGTATGTGGATCCATTAAATAATGATGTGTTGTTAATTGATCAGCAATTTCTTGTGCTGTCTGTGCTTCCGTTGCAAAATCAGCATAATAATCTTGTAGTGCTGCGTGCATTTCCTGAGAAATATGATAATGCCCCTCATCTACTAATTGTTGCATTAAATGAGCTGTGATTTGCGTATCTTCTTGTGCTAATTGATACACTAAACGCTCTAAATTACTAGATACTAAAATATCCATTGATGGTGATGACGTCACAACAAATGGACGTTGTTTATCATAAATACCTTTATTAAAGAAATCAACTAAAACATTATTGTCATTTGAAGCACAAATTAATTTATTAATCGGCACGCCGATTTGTTTCGCATAATGTGCAGCTAAAATATTACCAAAATTACCAGTTGGCACGGTAATATTTATTTTATCACCCACTTGAATTGCTTGTTGCTTAATTAACTGTGCATAAGTATACACATAATAAACAATTTGTGGTACAAGTCGTCCAATATTAATTGAATTGGCAGAAGAAAATTGATAACCACGTGATTTTAATAATGTCGCTAATTCTTGATCCGCAAATAAATTTTTTACCATTGTTTGTGCATCATCGAAATTACCTTTTATTGCCACAACATGCGTATTATTGCCTTTTTGCGTAATCATTTGACGTTCTTGGATTTGGCTCACACCATCTTTAGGATAAAACACGATAATTTGAGTATTGTCGACATCAGCAAAACCTGCCATCGCAGCTTTACCAGTATCACCTGAAGTCGCTGTTAAAATCACAATTTTTTCAGTTAAATTATTCTTCTCGGCTGCTACTGTCATTAAATAAGGTAAGATTGATAAAGCCATATCTTTAAAAGCAATGGTATTACCATGGAATAACTCTAAAATATATTGTGATCCCACTTGTTTAATCGGTGCAATTTCTTCTGTATCAAATTTATCATCGTAAGCTGATTTAACACAATAAGCAATTTCTTCTGCTGTATAATCTGTTAAAAATTGAGATAAAATTAATTCAGCAATTTGTTGATAACTTTGTTGGCTTAATTGTTGCCAATCAAAAGTCATTTTTGGCAATTCATTAGGTACAAATAAACCACCGTCTTGTGCAATCCCTTGTAATATAGCTTGTGATGCTGTTAATTGTTGTTGTTTATCTCTTGTACTTGTATAAAACATTATTTTTACCTCTCTAATTGTTGTAAAATACGCTCTGCTAATAACATATCTTCCAGTGTTGTTATTTTTATATTATGATAATCTCCATTAATAATCATAACTGGATGACCATATTGCTCTACGATAGATGCATCATCCGTTATAACATCACTAATTATAACACTCGCATTCGCTTGCTTTAATAAATTAGTTTCAAATGCTTGCGGTGTTTGTGCCGCATATAATATTGAACGATTCGGTGTTTGATTAATTTGCTGATTTGTTACGACTTTAATAGTATCTTTGACAGGTACTGCCAAAATCACAGCTTGTTGTTGCTTCACTTGTTGATATAAATTAGTTAAATAATGCTGTGTTATAAAAGGTCTTGCAGCATCATGCACCATAACATAAGGTGCATCTACACTATCTAAAGCAGTTTTAACTGTTGCTTGGCGACTATCTCCACCTGCTGTATAGATCAGTGGTGTTTTAACATCTGATAAAATGGCTTCAAACTGTGCCTGTTCTGTTGGTTGACAAGCAATAATAATTTTAGAACAATGAACATCTTGATCAAATGCACGTACCGTCCACCAAATCATTGGATGTTCAGCTATAGTTAATAGCACTTTATTAATGGTTTGCTGCATACGGCTACCTTTGCCAGCAGCGGGAATAATTACTTGATATGTCATACTTACTCCTTTACATACTTAATAAGTATAGTTTAACAAAATGACCATGCAATTCATAGACTGCATGGTCATTTTTATTAAATTTCTATTTTACAGAAGTTTTTGTTAACGTTAAACCTGTTAACCCAAATACGACTGTTAATAATAAACTCACATAACAAAATATCGCAAAAGGTAAGTAAGTTAACACAGATACACCTAAAGTACTGGCGATAAATGTACCACAAACACTCCACGGTACTAATGGATTAATTACCGTTCCAGCATCCTCTAATGTTCTTGATAAATTTTTAGGATGTAAATGTAATTTATCATATACGGGTTTAAATGTTTTACCTGCTAATAAAATACTTAAGTATTGTTCACCTACCACATAGTTGATACCTACAGCTGTTAATGCGACACACATCGTCGCACGTGATGTCGTTGTTAATAACTTAGCCATACGTTCTAATAATGTTGGAATAATACCTAAACCAAATAATAACCCCCCTAAACTTAAAGCTAAAATCACGACAGATAATGTAAAGAACATACTTGAAATACCACCACGTGCAATTAAAGATTCAATCGTTTGAGGTAAATTATCCATTTTAAACCCACTAAAGAAAAATCCTGATAATTGTTCAAGCGTATATGATGCATGACAGTAAGTTAAACCAATACTCACAAATGTTGTAATCGCCATAGAAATTACTGCATCAATTTTCATCACTGCTAAGATAATTAAAATAACTAAAGGAATAATCGCATACCAATGTACTAAATTTGTCGCTAAAATATCTTGTCGAAATTGTGCCACACCATTAATATTTTGTTGAGTGTCACTTAAAGCAATCACACCGTAAAAAATACTAGATAAAATAAATGCCGGCACTGTTGTGTACATCATATTACGAATATGTTCAAATAAATCTACACCAACAATACTTGCAGCAATACTTGTTGTATCAGATAATGGCGACATTTTATCACCAAAAAAAGCACCTGATACAATTGCACCTGCAGTAATGGCTAAACTCGCATCTAAAGCTTGTGCCATAGCAATTAAAGCTACACCTACTGTTGCTACTGTTGTTAAACTGCTCCCAATGGTAATACCAATAATGGCTGTTAATAAAAACGCTGATAAATAAAATACTTTGGGTGAAATAACACCTAATCCATAGTAAATTAATGTTGGTATGGTACCACTCATCATTAATGCTGAAATTAAAATACCAATAAAGAAAAATAAATAGATTGCACCCATACTTGTTGTAACTGAATTAATCATACTGGCTTGTAATTGCTTGTAAGGTACTTTAACAATCATACCGTAAAAAATTAAAAATAATATAGATAATAATATCGGAATATGTGGTGCCACCCCAGGCACGAAAATCATCATTCCACCTAAAATCATCAAAATGATTAAACTTAAACCTAATGCTTCAGTAAATGAAGCACGTCTCAAACTTGTAAAATCAATCATATTTTACCTCCTTTTCACTTTCGTGCTTTTGTGCGTTAAAGTAATATAGTGATTATTATAAAGCATGGTTTTATAAAAGTAAAGAGGAAATATGAAAAAATCGTCTTGATTGTTAACATTTTAAATATAGAAAAATTTATAGCTACCCTCATATGACGATTAAACTGAACAAAAAATTAAATACAAAAGTATGCATTAATTAAAAAACAACAGGACTAATTTTCTTAGCCACGTTGCTTAAATTAATTATTTACTTCTATTAAACATATATAAATCTAATTCTTCTGGATTACATTTTCTTACAGACATCTCCATATCCTTATAACCTACTTTATTTATTATATGGGATATGTACGGCTGGTCTGTCATCATCTAAGTTAATAAGCATTATCGAAAGTTATTGAGTGGTTTTTTGTTTTTTCATTGCATAAATGCAGTTAATCAGTTATTATTAAAATATAAGAAGGACAGCGCTAACTGTCCCCAAAGCGAGCCGTTTAAGACGGTGGCTTAAGTTGTGATTATAAAAATAACCGTTAACTATGCCAAAGTTACAGACGGTTATTTTTTATTGTCTTTGTCGTGATGATTGATTAACGCAATAATGACAATGATTAACGTTAGGATAAACGAACCAAAGCCAAGCATTAGCGTTAAAGCCTCATAGACTGACACTAAAGGCTACTCCTTTCTTTAGAATGTTGATAATGGTTTTATATTCCATATCGACCACCCCCAAATTACAGATTAGCCACCGCCTTATTAACTTCTCACTGATAATATTATATATTAAATAAACTGAAAGTAAAACTCCATTTAATTGAATAAGTACTTTTAATAGTAATTTTTCTATCAAAACACGCTCTTTTATAAGAGTATTGTATTACTTGATGTATGAAGGATATAAGATATCTGAGAAACTATCTAAAAAACTGGATAAACCTAAGGTATTACCATTAATCTCTAGTGAGCAAATTCTAACTTTATAATCCTTATTTTTTATTTTAAGACATATTCACTTTTAATTGCTTATGTAAATATATCAATGTCCTAGAAAGACTTGGTTAATCTTTCTAGGACTGTTTAATTACTTATTTCTATTTAACATATATAAATCTAATTCCTCTAGATTACATTGTCTTACAGACATCTCTTTAAAAGTAATGGTCATTCTTAAAGCATTGAAATTAAAATAAATTTGTAACAGACGACTATCGAATTCAGAAATGTGAACATCTCCATATTCTTTATATGCATCTGTATTAATCACTTCTTCTAAATTTGCAATATCTTTATTCAATACATCTCTAACAGGTTGCCCTGTGTAAACAACTTTATCAAACGCACTTGTCGTATAAATTACGCGCCCTATCATTTCTAACTTTACTTCCCAACAAATTTGTTTTTGTTTTTCCCAGAAATAAAGATTAATTTCATCTAACATGTGATTAAATTTAATATCTAAAATGTCTACGTCGTGAATATCCATCACTCTTAATGTTTCATATGTTTTAAGTACTTTATCCATGCTTATTCTCCTTTATTTTATGACCATATTCGTCAAAACTATTATCAACCTTGTATAAATCTAAATTTTGTATGAAATCTAATTTTAAAGATATTTTGCGAAAGACGATAGATAGGTAGAGTGGTGTTGAATAGAAAAAATATAATTGAAATGATGTATCATCATATTCTGTTAGTATTAATTTTTGTCCCTCATGAAAATGTCTTAAATGAAATTTACTATCATCTCTCTCAAAAGTACTATAAGCATCATCTCTCATAAAATTTCCTTCTATATCTTTTACTTCTATATCTGTTCGACATATCGCATGACCAATACCTTCTAATTTCAATTCCCAACAAGTGTTTGTTGTTTCCTTAATGTATAAACAAATTTCATCTAACATATGATTAAATTTGATGTCTAATAAATCTGCATCATAATAGTGCATTTTATCTAACATACGTTGGTATTCTTGAAGTTTATTCATGGTAACCTCCTTTATTTATTATATGGAATATGTGCTGCTGGACTATCATCATCTACAATATTTCCATTAATATCTAATGAGTTCCTCTGATTATCATAAATATGAATATGAGGATACTTTGTTGTACTATCTGGTGGATCAATTCTAACTTTATAATCTTTACCTTGACGTGTTGGTTTAATATGTACTATTTCCCCTTCTTCCATTATTACCTCATGATAAAACCAACCTTCTGGCATTAATGCTTTCATTTCTTCTGGTGTTAAGTTAACAATCTCTTTAGGCGTTAACTGCGTGATATTTCTACCTGCAAAAAGCGATTTAACCTTTGCTTTTAGTTTATCAAAAGCACCATTTTTTTCCAAGTAAAATCCTGTACCACCTGCTGCTACTTTTCCTAATTTATCATTATTATTATTGTTGTTGTTATTATCTGATTGACTTGGCGTGTGATTAGAAGAGCTATTAGAAGTTGCGGATTTATCTTTAACTTTCAAATAATGTCCTGTTATAATTGTATCACTTGTCAATCCATTAATCTTTTTCAATTCAGCAACAGTCATATCATATTGGCGTGATAAACTATATAATGTATTACCTTGCTGAATTTGAATGGTTTTTGTTGGATAAGGTACGGTACTATTAATCACATATTGTTGCACGATTGGATTATTTAAGAATAAAACTTTACCAATCGTTAATGTATTGGATGTCAGTTTATTCCAACTTTTCAAATCTTCTACAGTTACATTGTTCATTTTTGCTAAACTGTATAATGTCATGCCTTGTGCAACTGTTATAGTTTTATTACCTTTATTATCAGTAGTAATTTTAGCATTTGCTATAACTTCTTTAGCAATATCTGCTGCATTTTTTTGAGATAACGGCTGTGTAATTAATTGTTGCCCTGGATAAATCGTATTACTTACCAAATTATTTAATTGTTTTAAAGTTTCAACAGTTACCTGAATTTAAATGTAAATATGTAGTTTATAGTATAAAATTTAAAAATATTGATGTAGAATTAAAAAAGGTGTTGTTAGACGTATTTTTTAGATATAAATATTAACTTTTTTAATTTATTTGATAAAATAATTTTGTCAGAAGAAATGTTATTACCCACTCCATAAAAAATAATTAGATTAAATACCCATACTACTTCTCACTGATTTTAATAAAGAAAGGACATCGTCTACAATGAATATTGAACAATATGAAAAACAAAAAATACAAGAAATGCTCGATAGTTATGAATTAATAAAAAGTGCATTCGGTGAAATTTGCGACTATTTAAAAACAGATGACATACGTTATATCTCTCCAAGTGCTTTATGTATGGATTTAGGCATTACTTTCGATGAAAGTAATCAATTAATATTACTCATACTTCAATTAGAAAAACAACCTGACACTTTTAATTTTGATAATGTTAGACAATTAGCAATTAAAAAAGTCCCTAGGTTAGAATCAATGCGTGACCACGTATTTATCAACTTCATTAATTCTATCTCTTTACATTATTCTTCTAAGAAATATACTTTAAATCACAACAAGACTTGACAGTAATTGTCAAGTCTTGTAATTATAATTCAATGCTTTTTGTGGCAATATTATTTGCAAATTGTTTATCGTGTTCTACAAATATAATAGTTGCATTGGCATGGAGTAAAATCTCTTCTATTTGAATTCTTGAAGTAATATCAATATAGTTTAAAGGTTCATCCCAGATAAATAAATGAGAAGGTTGGGCTAAACTAATGGCAATTAATACTTTCTTTTTTTGTCCGTCACTATAATGACTCATATCCGTATCAAATAAAGCTCTTGAAAATCCTAATTTTCTAAGTATCGTTTTACATAATGTTTCATCTACTTCTTGTGCTTGAATATAAGTTGTTAAATGACCTATTAATGTTGAAGTATCTTGTGGCATGTAACTTATTTTTAAATCATTGGTACTCATTAACTCACCTGTATATTGACTATGTTGCCCCAATAAAATTTTTAACAATGTTGTTTTACCACAACCATTCGCACCACTTACTGCAATTCTTTCGCCCTGTTTCACCTCAAAAGTAAGATGATTTAATAACTCACACTCATCATAGTTAGCAACTAAATTATTAACTCTAATTAATGTGTCTTTAGGACATTTAAGTGTTTGTAATTTTAATGTTTCTTTAGTTTCAAGATCTTTTAATAATTGCTGTTTTTCTTCAATAGCCCTATTTTGTCTTCGTTCTAAGTTTTTAGATTTTTTCATCATTTTAGCAGCTAAATGACCAATACGCCCTTTATCTGGTTTGGCACCCGATATTTTTGTTCCAATTTTACTTTTCTCTACTTCATCAGACCACTGTTTACTTTGTTGAGCAGCTGTTTTTAATCGTTTAATATCTTTTTTCAACCTATTATTTTCTGCAAGTTCAAATTGCTCTTGTTTTAATTTATTCGCATACCAAGAACTGAAATTACCTGCTTGTACATCAATTGAATGACGATTAATCGCAATAACATGATCAATACAACTATCTAAAAAATGTCGATCATGCGAAATTAACATGAAACCTTGTTTATTTTTTAAATACTGACTCACAATTTGTCGTCCTTCAAAATCTAAATGATTGGTCGGTTCATCAATTAACAAAAAATCATATTCATTAGTAAATAACATCGCCAGTAGTATTTTAGTTTGCTCTCCTTTAGACAATGTATTAAAAGGTCGATACACTAATTCAATATCTATATTTAATAAATTGAGTTCTTTAAATAATTGCCATTCTTCACAGTTGGGCATATTGTTATAAAATAACTCAATACCACTCAATGTATCATCAGCGATATTAGGTGGGAACTTCATACAATTGACACTTTTATCGATGATACCTTGATAATTTTCTTGCCCTAATAATAATTTAAATAGTGTTGATTTACCTCTACCATTACTCCCAATTAACCCGCTTCGCCAACGACTATCAAATGAAAAAGATACATCATCAAAGACAGCATTTAAATAACCATAATAAGAAAATGATAAATGTTCAATTTTAATTAATGACATATAAATCCCTCCTAATTGAGCTAGTATAATTTAATCTTACCGCAATGCAAACGCTTTTTCAAGAAGTGCCTCATTCATCTCTAAGCTATAAGATTAACAATCCACATCGCTGATATTGAGTATTTAT
>NZ_JBZXTS010000036.1:0-13874 GCF_058895785.1 Staphylococcus sp. B1(2026) | reverse complement strand
ATAAGTAAACATTTTCTGTTGTTTCACTTATTGTTGGTTGTGTTACTTCTTGCGATGTTGTTTCTGTCGGTGTCGGTTGTGCTACCTCTTGTGAAGTTGTTTCTTCTGTAGTCTCAGGTTGCACATTTTTTTGAGGTATATTTGACAATTGTAAAATAACATCATAACTTCCATGATAGTTTAACGCTGGTGCATTAACTACGACATGAGCATTAATTGTATTTTCACCAGAATATACAAAACGTACAACACGTGTATCATTAGTACTGTCATGAGTGACAACTTGAGCTTCAACACCATTAACAGTGAATGATTCCCATGCACTAGCCATTTTTTCAGTTACTTGGATATATTTAACACCATTCTCTGTTACTAATTGTGCTTGTGTTCCTTCCATAAAATTATTCATTATAGAATCTTTAGTTCCTGTACCATCTAATACATGGACATTGACACCATCTTGTACTTCTGTCGTTGTCGGTTGTTCTGCTAATGCAATAGGTGAAATAGGTGCTAAAATCAATCCACTACCTAAAGCAATTACACTCATCATTTTCAAAAATTTATTCATATATAATACCTTCTTTCTATATTTTTAATATTTAATTTCTTTTTTTATTAATACTATTAAAAATGGTGCGCCAATAAAAGCTAATATAATACTTGCTGAAATTTCAATTGGTGATAAAACCATTCGACCAATAGTATCCGCTACAATTAACAATAATCCACCTAATAAAATTGATAAAGGTAAAACTTGTATAAAACGATAACCTACTAATCTTTTAGCAACTGCTGGTACTAATAAACCAATAAAAGCTATATTACCCACAACAGCAGTAATTAAACTCGCTAATATAATTGCTATCAACGATAAACTTATTCTTACTTTCTTTACTGATACACCTAAACCTATCATCATTTCATCACTTAAGTGCAAAACATCTACTATTTTTCTCATTATCCACAAAATTAACAACAATACGATCACTATAATTACTACAATTACTACATCTGACCAAGTTTTTTGACTTAAATTTTGTGGCACATTATTTAGTGGATTCAATTTAAAAATATCTAAGAGAGCATTTAATAAGGCATTCATTGCTACACCAGTCATTAATATTTTTAAAGGATGAAAATGACCTTTATCAACTATTTTATATATCAATAAGAACACTGCTAAACCACCTAAAAAAGATAATAGCGTACTTATCAACAATAACTGTGGAATGACGAATAAAATAATCAATTTAACGACCAATGCGCCTGCATTAATACCTATAATACTCGGATCAACTAATGGATTACGAAAAATAATTTGTAACAACAAACCTGATACTGCTAAGGCAGCACCAACAAATAAACTTAAAATAATTCTAGGTAATCTTAAATCTATAACGGCCTGTAAATTATCTGACCATTGTTGAGAAAATAAAGATTGCAAATCTTGAGCATTCAAAGATATTGAACCTGTATTTAAAGCTATGATTACAGCAATCACTAATGCAACGATACTAATCAAATAAATCATTTTATTTTTCATCATGCAATTGCACTCCATATAAAATATAATACAATTCCTTCATTGCCTCATCAGCATTGATACGCGCATTAATCCCAAAAAGCTTTGGATTTAAATCATATACTTGATTAGTTTTTACTGCGGGCATATTTTTCCAAATTTGATTAGTTTTAAATTGTTCATTAAACATAGTTGTGACTTGTTTAGGCATAGCATGTGCTTGACGTAAAATAATATCTGGTTTTACACTATTTAAATACTCTGTATTAGATGATAAATATGCAGTATCTTGACTTTGAACAACATTTTCTGCACCTAATAATTCAACCATATTTCCTATATAAGATTGATTAGTTGCTACTAAATAACTACCTGGTACACCCATTAGCACTAAGACTTTAGGTCGCTTCTCAACATGTTGGCTTTTAACTTGTTGAAGTGTATGTTGAAAACGTTCATTCAGTTTTTTAGCTTGTGTAGTTCTATTAAAATCTTGACCCATTTGTGTAATAGCATTCATCATTTTATCAACTGTGTCAAAATTATAATAATCTGCTTCAATACCTATTTGTTTAAATGTGTCTTGTGTTTCGGCACGAATACTTTCTAAAGATAATATTTTAGTCGGTTTTAAGACTTTAATCTTTTCTACATCTAAATTTTTAGCTTGACCTATTTCTGGCACACTTTGATATTTATCAGGTAAGCTTTCAGAAGTTGTTGGCTTACCTACTAATGTTACATCTAATTGGTCTAATACTTCTGTTGTTGCGACTGTGGTAGAAATGATGGCAGTATTATTGTTAGCTTGATGTTGTGTAGACTGACATGATGTTAACAACATCATTGAGACTACCATACTTAACTTCATCATCTTACTTTTAATCATCTCTTACGCTTCTTTCTCATTAACCATGCACCTATAACTAAAATAGGTACAACTACACCAACAACAAATATCGGCATTGGTAATTTATTCTTAGGTGATTGTGGTGTTGATTTTTTCATTTTACTTTGACTTGTGATTTCTTTATCACTTGATTTTTGTTCATGATGTAACTCACTTGTCAACTCTTCTTTATCTGTTGTTTTATTCTTAGTTTCAACTTGTTCAATTTGTTGATTAATTTTCTCTAATTCAACATTTAGTGCAACTAATTTATCATCTTTTGGCATTTTTAATTTTGTAGCATCATTTGTATCAAATTGTAAATAAGTCACATAATTATTATCATAATTAACACTAGGTACTACAATATGACTACTTACTGTCGCTAATTCTGTTAATGTTGCCACTGTAAATTCAACAACTGCTGTATCACCATTTTCACTAATCATCACTGCATCAACACCATTAATAACTAATGATTTCCAATAACTTGGATCTTTAATTGTTAGATGAACTAAATAGCTACCATCTGTTTGTAACTGTACATCTGCTGGCGATAAAATATAGTTTTGCATAATTGATATATCTGATTGGTTTTCTTTTAAAATCGTAATACCCACTGATGTTTGCACCAAAGTTTGTTCTTCCGATTTCAATTGATTAATTTCTTGTACTAATTTATCTTTCTGTTGATTTAATTGTGTTAAATCAACGGCATAAGTTGGATAAGCAATAGCAGTAGCTAGCATGATTGACGATAATGAAAGTGTCAACTTATTAATTTTCATTAATTTTCTTCCTTCCTCTAATCAATTTATAAATTAATAAACTACACAAACTCGCACCAATGATCAGTACACCGATTATGTAAGTATTTGAATTTAATTGATTATTTAATTCATTAATCTCTTGTGATGTTAAATTAATTTTAAATGTAATCGGATATTTATTATGATAAGACAAGGCATCACCGCTAATCTCTTCTTCAATATCAACTTTTATTGTTGCTGGTATTTCTTGAGATAATTTATCTAACTTAAAACTATATATCACAGTGTCTGCTAATTGCTTATCATTTTTTACATCATTGGCTGGCTGTCCATTTAATGTAATTTCACTAATCCAATGACTATGATTGACAGAAAAACTAATTATATAAAAATCCTCTTGCTGCTCAATGACAATAGGTTTGTTAAAATAGTCATTTGCAATAGAAACATCATGAGATTGATGTTTCAGTATTGTATAATCAACTTCTTTATTCTGCACCTTCGCTTGAGCTACTGTGGATAATAAAAACACAAACAATAAACTCACAATCATTACAATTTTTTTCATATATCCTCTCCTTTACGATTCAATCGTCTCATCATCAAGACTTTAATATAAATATTAATGAAAACGATTCTCAATGTAAAGTATAATACAGAATTTAAATTTAAAATGATTAAAAATTCGCCTATTTTATGTCTTTTTGGTGAATATTAATAATTATTATAAAAAAGAACAGTTCTAATGAACTGCTTTTTTTATAATAATACGCATGATAAAATAGTAGCTATCACTGTTAAAATCAACCAACTTAACATTAATTTAGAAGTTAACCAATATTTAAATACTGTATAATTAACACGTCCTTCTTGATAATACTGCTGAATTTGATCACGATAATAATAAGCTACACCAATCATTATCAACGGACATAAATAAGCTACATAAGTAAAATACGTTTGAATTTGTTCGTTTAATAAACTAATACCTATCGCTAAGACCAAATTATTGAATATATGAATAGCAATTGTCCAACGCATTCCATAATTAATCGCAATAATAGCTAAAACAATTCCTAAAAGTCCCGCAGAAAAAAATTGCAAACTGTCACAATGCATTAAGCCAAATAAAATAGACGAACTAATAATTGCAAAATTTCGGCCATAAGGTAAAAAACTTCTTAATACTGCACCACGAAAAATAATTTCTTCGGCAATAGGTCCTAAAATACCAATATAAATAATATTATAAGGTGTATAAACAATGTCATTAAACGTTTCATAGTATGTCGCTGAAATTGAAATACCAAATTTCATTAAAATGTATTCTAAAATTTGTACTAACATACCAATAGATAAAATTAGCACAATGACTAACAACCATATAGGAAAATTCATTGATTGACGTTGATACATAATGTCTTTAATAAAATAATGGGGTTTTCTAAACCAATAAACAATAGCGATATTAATAATTGTTGCTAAAATATACGGTATACCTAATACATCATTCATTAATTGTGCATTGTCAACCTGACCTTTTGTTAACGCAAATATACCGATGATATAAATAATACTGAAGACAATTTGAGGAATAAAAATTAAAAATAATAACCCAGCCACTTTTGATGAGGATTTTATTACACTTTGTTTTAAATTCTGTGTTCTTACATCTGTTACCATATTTTTTCTCCTTACAAATTAATTCAACTACATTAAAATTTCACTTCAATTATATCACATATCTATCACCATCATCTTACTAAATCTTGTTTGTTTTACTTTTTTGATTTTTTACCATATGTTATACTATTTCATATATAAAATAAGAAAGGCTAAATACGATGATATTATTACAATTATCAAATATTGCAAAATATTTTGGTGCAGATAAACTTTTCGATAATTTAAAATTAGAACTTAAAACACACGATCGTATTGCTATTGTAGGTAAAAATGGTGCAGGTAAATCAACACTATTAAAAATCATTGTAGGTCAAACACAATATGATAGCGGTACAATCTCAAAACCTAAAGATGTAACTATCGGTTATCTTGCCCAACAATTCATGGTCAACGATAATTTAATTGTTTGGGATGAAATGTTAGCGCCTTTTCAACATTTATTAATGATTGAACAACAAATAGAAATCTTAACAACCTGGCTTAATCAACACCAAGATGAAGCAAATTCATCTAATTATCAAAATAAAATTCAACAATTAGACCAGCTTCAACAACAATATGAACATCAAGGTGGGTATCAATATCACACTAAAATCAAATCAATTTTAAATGGTTTAAATTTTACTAAACAAGATTATCATCGTCGTATTTCCGAATTTAGTGGTGGTCAAAAAACACGGTTATCTCTTGCAAAAATGTTGTTAATTAATCCTGATATTTTAATTTTAGATGAACCGACTAACCATTTAGATATGGCTACAACAGCTTGGCTAGAAGATTACTTATCAAAATACCCTGGTGCCCTAATTATTGTATCGCATGATAGATATTTCTTAAATAAAACAGTAAATCAAATTTATCATTTATCGCAAGGTAAACTCACTAAATACGTCGGTAATTATTCAAATTTTCTTAAACAATATGAACAAGACTATGATAAACAGGTGAAAGCTTTTGAAGCACAACAACAAGAAATTAAAAAATTAGAAACATTTGTTCAAAAAAATATTGCACGTGCCTCTACTACTGGCATGGCTAAAAGTCGTCAAAAAGTACTAGATAAAATCGAACGTATGGATTCACCACTTCGTGATGATAAAAAAGCAAACTTTTCTTTTAAAATTAATAAAGAAAGTGGTAATGATGTATTTCGTATACAAGACTTACTCATTGGTTATACGAAGGCATTAGCACCAGCCTTAACTTTTAATATTTTCAAAAAAGAACGCATTGCTATTGTCGGCCCTAATGGTATTGGTAAATCTACATTGCTCAAAACATTAGCTAAATTGCTACCCGCACTTGACGGGAAAATCTATGAAGGTGCTAATTTAGATATCGGTTATTTTGATCAAAAACAAGCCGAATTCACTTCTAACAAAGATGTATTAAATGAATTATGGGATGATTATCCACTACTGTCTGAAACGACCATTCGTACAATTTTAGGTCAATTTTTATTTAGTGGTGAGGATGTTAAAAAACAAATTACTGGTCTAAGCGGTGGTGAAAAATCACGTATCCAATTAGCACGCTTAATGCTACAACAAAATAATACTTTATTATTAGATGAGCCAACTAACCATCTTGACATTAATAGTAAAGAAGTATTAGAACAAGCATTAATAAATTATGAAGGTACTTTAGTCTTTGTATCACACGATCGTTATTTTATTAATCGATTAGCTACTAAAATTATAGAAATTACACCTGAAGGTGTTTTAATACTTGAAGGAAATTATGATTACTTCCTTGAGAAAAAACAGCAGCTTGAAGTCAAAGAAGTAACATCTACGACTCAAACTAATACACAGAATAACTATTACTATAATAAAGAACAAAAAAATAAATTAAGAAAATTAGAACGTCAACGTGACCAAATCATGACGACGATTGAAATTTTTGAGCAACAATTACAAACAATTGACGAACAATTATCACAGCCTGATATGTATGAACAATTAGAAACTATGCAGCAATTAAATGGTCAACGTCAACAAATCGAACAAGATTTAGAAGATGCAAATACAACATGGTTAGAAATAGAAGAACAAATTGAACAAATATAATTTTTTATTTGCTTTCATGCTTATTAAAATTTATAATGAAGATTGTTCAAATGAATAGAAAGGATAATAAAAAACATGGTAAACGTAAAAGTTATTTATGCAACAATTACAGGTAATACAGAAGCATTAGTTGAATTGTTCGTCGAAAAATTTGAAGAAGCTTATGAAGACGCTGATGTTGAAGTGATAGATATTGACGATTTTGATACAGAAGACTTAGCAGATGCTGATGCTTTCGTTATTGGTACTTTTACTTATGGTGATGGTGAATTACCTGATGAAATGGAAGACTTCTATGAAGAAGTTTTAGATTTAGATTTAACAGGTAAACCATTTGGTGTATTAGGTACAGGAGATACATTATACGAAACATTCTGTAATGCTGGTGATATTTTAGCTGAGCGTCTAGTTAGCGTCGGTGCTAATCATGTCACTACTGATGTTAAAATTGATATTATTGTTGAAACAAAAGAAGATTATGCACAAGTAGATAAATTTGTAGCTGATTTCAAAGCAGCTTGTGAAGCATTAGATAAATAAAAAATAGGGTTGGCTTAGTTGTCCAATCCTATTTTTTACGATCATTTTTAGATAAAAAATGATAAGCTGTGCTTATACTACTAATAATAAATGCAATTGAAATTATCGCTCATACCATTATTATCGCTCCAATTCGTATAATATTTTTTTACGACGTTTATTCCCACCATATTCACCTAATTTACCATCTGATCTAATAATTCTATGACAAGGCACTAGCAAATAAATGGGATTTTTAGCAACTGCTGTCCCAACTGCTCTCGCACATGCTTTACCTTCTAGCTGACAAGCTAATTGCTGATAAGTTAATGTCTCACTATAATCTACCTTCATTAAGTGATGCCACACTTCATTTTGAAATGTTGTTCCTAATAATTTAATAGGTATAGAAAATCTTTCAATTTTCTTTGCAAAATAATCTTTCAATTGTTGGTGTAATTGTTGATGAATCTTTGTTTCTTGTTCAATAATTTCTACTGATTGACGCCATTGATAAGGTTGACTATCTTCAAATCGTAAACTATATACAGCATCTTGTGATGTTATAGCTATCATATTACCTAATGGTGTTGTTAAAATTTGTTGGTATAAAATCATTTTCTCACCTTAAAATTTCTTTTGTGGATGTTTATCAACTATCTCTGGATAATGATCAAACACTTTTTGTCCTTGTGATGTTAATCGATAACCACGAATAGTATATAACTGTGCTAACTGACTATCATCATATAATTGATACATTAATTCATCTAATTCTTTTCTTTTTAATTTTGATAAACCTTTAACATCTTTTGTTTTTAGCCATTGTTTTAATTGATTTGCATTAATATAACATAGTGATTCACTCGCTGTTAATTGTTTAACATAGCCCGCTTCAATTAATTCATGTAATGCTTTTACAGCATCAATACCATAAGTATATTCAAAATATTTAGGATTAATGGTTTCTGAAGTATACGTACCAAATTGAATACGCCACAATAAAATAATATGACCTGGTAAAATACCTTCTTTTAATCTTATCATATTACGTTTAGGTACTAATTTACTCGAATTTTGACTCACCTCACTCATGAACTTGTCCATATCTCTTTGTGAAGAAATATAAGGTATTTCAGGGTAGTCTTTATACAATGCCTGTACTTGTTGTAATGTCGTCATGATTCCTCCTTATCTAATCATCATAATTATCTTCAAAATATACTTCAAAAAATTCTTGATCCTCATCATACTCGTCATATTCGTCATCTTCATCATCATAGTAATTAGACATTTTATAATTAATAGCTAGTTCTCTTAACTCTTCTATTGACAATAATTCAACTTCTGCAGTCACTTCAGCTAGACGTTCATTATATTCTTCTTCATGATAATGTTGTTCTTCTCGTCTCTCTAATTCATATTCGTATTGTTGTTTTATTATCTTATTTGCTTTATCAGGATAAATCGCATAAAATACAGCAACCATATGCTTACATACTGTTCTTACACCTGATTGTGCATGAAGACAATTACATTGACATTTTGTAGGATGTTTATCATGATACAACACATCATAAAATTTTAAATAATTACCTTTAACTTTTGCTTTATATTGATATTCATCAATTCTTTCTAAACTTAAAACATAATTATTTAAATAATAATGTAAACCTCTTATTTTTGAGTTATATCTAGCACAATCTACAACTCCCACTTAATCACCTCGTTATTTACTATCTATTTTTTTATGTAGAAACGATTTATCTTGCGGTCTTAAATATCACTTTTATTTAACAAGTTCACTTTGTAAGTAAACATTAACTAATTGCTCTGTTGCTTCAATAGAATGCATATGTGTACGTTCATAAGAGTGACTTGACTCAATACCCGCACCTAATAAACCATGCTTAACTTCAGCACCTGCACGCATGGCACCAGAAGCATCCGAACCATAATAAGGATAAATATCTAGCTTATAAGGAATATTGTTCATTTTAGCTAGTTTAACAAAATGTTGACGCAAATCATAATGATAAGGACCTGAAGCATCTTTGACACAAATTGATACCGTATATTCATCTGTTTGTTGATCATCACCTATCGCACCCATATCAACTGCTACATATTCAACTGCTTTATCTGATAAACTTGAATTACCACCATGACCAACTTCTTCAAAAACAGAAAAAATAAATTGTGTTGTGACAGGCAAAGTAATATTTTGCACTTGATATTCACGTAACAGATTCAATAAAATAGCTGCACTAACTTTATCATCTAAAAATCTACTTTTTATATAACCCGTATCCGTCACAATTGTTCTCGGCTCAAAGCTAATAAAATCTCCTACATCAATACCCAAATCACGTGGATTTTCTCGACTATCTAAACGTATTTCCATATTTTCTTGTGTACGTTCAACAGTACCTGCTTCTCGATATACATGACAGCTTGTTTGATGTAATAATATTGTCCCTGTCACTGTACTCTCATTACTTGCAATATGTATCGTACAATTTTCACCTTCAATCATATTCCATGGAAAGCCACCTATTTTATCAAGTTTTAAACGTCCTTCTGGTTGAATCGCACGAACAATTGCACCTAATGTATCAACATGTGCTGTTATAATCCGATGTTGCTGATCATTTTTACCTTTAACAGTAACAATCACACTACCCTTATTCGTTACTTGAGGTTGATAACCTAATTTTATTAATAATTCAACTAAATAATGTTGAATGTCTTTTGTATAACCTGTTGGTGACGGTATTGCTAATAATTGTTGTAAATAATCTAAAGTTTTCATTTGAAATCACACTCCTCTTATCAGTAAATTATAACATAAAAAAGAAGCAACTGAGAATCAATGTAATCCCAGTTACTCATAAGAATTTATTTATTTAATTTTTCTTCTAATTGACACCATAAATCCTCCATACCTATATTTGTTAATAATGGTAATCCCATAATCACTTCACTTTTCATATTATCTGGCACAACAGTTGTACTAATAACGATGTCATAATCATTTAAACGATTGATTTCTTCAGCTACTTTAGATTGGAATAATTTTACTTTATCTCCATAACCATTAATATCTAACCATTCTTTTACTTTATTTGTTACAATCGTAGACGTCGCTATTCCTGAACCACACATAATTAATATTTTTTTCATTTTAATTACTCTTCTTTAACTCTATTAACATAATATAAACCTACTAATGAAATAACTAAAATTATTGTTACCATTATCCAAGGTGAATGTTGACCACTAAAAACAAATAATAATGTTGGCCATAAGCCTCCTTCAGCCATTGCAGTAATACTTGTGTTTCCACCTAAATCAAAATTAGCTGCTTGTGCTGCTTTAGTAACTAGCGTTGCTACCCATGAAGTAATATATAAAATTGTTACAATATAAATTGTACCACCTAAAACTGTACGAACAATATTACCTCTAAATACTGCTGACATTAAACAAACAACAAATGGAATAGTTGCTAAATCACCAAACGGTAAAGTTTTATTTCCTGGTAAAATCACCGCTAATAAAATAGTAATTGTAACTAATAACAATGAGCTTGATAATACTGTTGGATGTCCTACTGACAAAGCAGAATCCATTTCAATATTAACTTCTCTTCCTGGAAAACGCTTCTGAACAAATTGATTTGCCGCTTCAGATATTGGTGTCAGTCCTTCCATTAATAATGCAACCATACGTGGCATTAAAACCATAACAGCTGACATTTTCACACCTAATTGTAAAATATCTTTTAATTCATAATTTGCCAATATCCCCATAACAATACCTATAATTAACCCCAGTACAGTACTTTCTCCAAAAATACCAAAACGTTTTTGAATACTTTCAGGACTTGCTTTAATTTTATTAAATCCTGGAATACGATCAAATAACCAATTCAATGGCATTGCAATTAAAAATCCTGGTGCAGATGTACCGTGTGGAAAAGTAATATTTGGAAAACCATAAAATTTTTTAATAGTAGGTGCAATAATATCTCCAAGTAAGTAGATCATAACTAAATAAGTAATAGTAACATATAAACCTAATGCAAAATCATTTGTTGATATATAAACTAAAGATGCTACAAAAGCAGCATGCCAAAAATTCCACATATCTACCATTAATGTTTTAGTTAATCTTAAAAATAATAATAATAAATTAATACCTATACCTATTGGTATTGCCAAACTTCCTAATAATGTACCATAAGAAATTGCTGCCGCTGCAGGCCATCCCACATCAATTGTTGTTAAATTCAAACCAAAACGTTTAACCATTTCTTGTGCTGCTGGTCCTAAACTTCCACCTAACAAATCTACAACCATATTAAGTCCTACAAAACCAATTCCTACCATTAAACCTGATACAAAAGCTTTTTTTAATTTTGTTCCCAATAAAGCTCCGAAAATAAATACTAATATAGGCAATACGACAATCGCACCTAAATCAATAAATTTTTGAAATATTGCTAACATCTCTTTTCCTCCTTTATTTAATACCTTTACTTACGAGTAATTTAATTAACTCTTGTTTTGATTGTTCATCATTACATAAAGTTGAGATACTTGCCATTGCTTGTGAATCTTGTAATAATGACAATAATTTTTGTAATATATTTAATTGTTCGTGTGCTTCTTTCAAAGCTAACATAAAAATTGTATTTACTTTAACAATTATATTATCACTAGCCATATGTACAAATTCAATTGGTTTAGATAAAGTCATAACAGCAATTTGAGATTGATTAACATGCTCACTGTCTGTATGTGGTATCGCAATACCATAATTTTCAAATTGTAATCCCGTTGGAAAAATTTCTTCTCTTAAAATAACTGAGTCAACATAACTTTCTTTAACACAATTTTTATTCAATAATCGTTGCGCTAAATACGTTAATGCTTCTTGCTTCGAAGTAACTGTTTGTATACTCAATTCAAAAATTTCATGATCGAACATTAATTTTCACCTCCTCTAAAATATATTGTTTAATTTCTTCGTTTGTCTGTAGTTGACTCAATGTTTGAATAAATTTATTATTTTCTAGAACTGTGTATAAACTCATCAATCCCGATTTAAAGAAACTAATATCTTGTTCAGCAATGGCGATTAAAATAACACAACTTACTTTATTGACCCCCCATTGTATTGGTTTATTTAAAGTCATAATAATTAATTCTGATTTTTTCACATGTTTTGGATCACAATGAGGTAATGCAACTCCAGTATAAATACTCGTACTTCCCAATTTTTCTCTTTGATAAATAGAATCTCTAAACTCTTTATGTTGTTTATTATCATTATGTGCAACTTCTATTAATTGTTCTAAAATATCATAATAATGACGCCCTTGTTTATGGATTAAGATTTTTTGATTTAATAAACTTTCCAAACTTAAGACATCGAATGTTTGCATATTCAAAGCTACCTTTAATACTCGCTGATTAGCCGAAGTTAAATTATCATAAGCATCTTTAATATCTCTTAATTCTTTTGAAGAAATAATGGGACCTACTTCTATTACTTTAACTGGTAATTTAGGTAATCTAATAGTACTCACAATCAAATCCATCTGATTAACATCGTAATTTACTAAATCTGCTAAAGTCACTTTAATCAAATAATCATCCTTATGAAATACTCTTCGCAATTTATTCATAATCAATTCTGAACTTGCTATCCCATTTTGACAGACGATAGCAATATTCAAAGGAGGATTAATACGCTCTATTACAATTTGAAAATATAGAACAATATAAGCTAATTCATCATCTGTTAAATCTATTTTATAAACTGATACAAAGTCACGCATAGATAACCACAAAATATTAAACAATGTTGTATATTGTTTTTTCACTTCTTCTAATAGATTATTTTTTAAATGAATATAACGATATAATCTAAAAATCATTGGACGTAGATGCTGTAATAGTGAATTGATTAAATACTGATCCTTAGCAATATCATCTATCATTAATATATTTGCTACTTTATTTAACAAGTAGTCCAATTGTTGATTAAAGTGTTGATTAAATATTGGTAAATTACATTGCCAACCTACTGCTAATAATGTTTCGGAAAATGCTATAATTTCATCTTCCTCTATATTATGTAAATTGATTAATAAATCTTCTGCACATTGATAAACAGTTGTTGTTTTTATTTCATTATTAATTAATGAACAATGTTTAAACAATTTTTTTTGATATCTATTTTTTATAATTAACATATCAATAATTACAATTACAAAATAATCTTCTGATAAGTTCATTTTGTAATATTTCAACATTTTTTTAATCTTTTTTTCATAAACAATAATATCTATTTTTTCAAAAAAAGTTGTCAATTTAATATTATTATGAATTAATTGCGATGTAGCCTAT
>NZ_JBZXTS010000035.1:0-13930 GCF_058895785.1 Staphylococcus sp. B1(2026) | reverse complement strand
TAGGCTAGTTTTTTCCCAGCCCCTTCTTATTTATTCTTCCCCTACTCCCACTCTATCGTTGCTGGGGGTTTACTTGTAATATCGTATACGACACGGTTAACGTGGGCAACTTCGTTAACGATGCGTGCTGAGATTTCTTCTAATACTTCAAATGGGATATGTGCCCAACTTGCTGTCATACCATCAATTGATGTAACGGCACGTACGGCTACTGTGTAATCATATGTACGTACATCTCCCATCACACCTACTGAACGGATATCTGGTAAAGCTGTGAAGTATTGCCAGATTTGTGATTCTAGTCCGCGTTCTTTAATGACTTCGCGTAAGATGGCATCTGATTCTCTAACGATTTCTAATTTTTCTTCTGTAATTTCACCTAAGACACGAATACCTAAACCTGGTCCTGGGAATGGTTGACGCCATACGATTTCATCTGGTAAGCCTAATTCTGTACCTAAAGCACGTACTTCATCTTTAAATAATGTGTTTAATGGTTCGATTAGCTTAAATTGCATGTCTTCTGGTAAACCACCAACATTATGGTGAGATTTAATTGTTTGAGCTGTTTTTGTACCTGATTCGATGACATCTGTATAAAGTGTACCTTGAGCTAACCATGGGATATTTGATAGTTTAGATACTTCTTCATCAAATGTATAGATGAATTCATTACCGATGATTTTACGTTTTTGTTCTGGATCGGCTACGCCTGCTAATTTGTTTAAGAAGCGTTCACGGGCATCAATTTTGATTAAATTAATGTCCATTTGCTCACCAAATGTTTTCATAACGCTTTCCGCTTCACCTTTACGTAATAGACCATGATCTACAAACATACAAATTAATTGGTCGCCGATAGCGTGATGTAATAAGGCAGCAACAACTGATGAGTCAACACCACCTGATAAAGCACATAATACTTTTTGATTGCCAACTTGTGCTTGAATTTTCTTCGTTTCTTGTTCAATGAAACTCTTCATTGTCCATTCACCTTTACAGTCACAAACACCACGAACAAAGTTTTTTAAGATGTCTGTACCATAAACTGAATGACGTACTTCTGGATGGAATTGTACAGCATAGAAATGACGTTCTTTATTTTCTACTGCTGCAACTGGACAATTTTCTGATGTCGCAACGACTTCAAAACCTGGTGCAATTTCTACAACTTTGTCTGAGTGACTCATTAACACAGTTTGTGCTAAAGGTGTATTGGCAAATAAGTTTGTGTTTTCATGTTTAATATTTAACGTCGCTTCACCATATTCACGCGAATTGGCTGCTTCTACTTTACCACCTAATTTATGTTGCATTAATTGCATACCATAGCAAATACCTAGTACTGGAATACCTAATTCGAATAATTCATCTGATACTGTAAATGAATTTTCTTCATAAACTGAATTAGGCCCACCTGATAAGATAATACCTTTAGGATTTAAAGCTTTAATCTCGTCAATTGACATTTCATGATCATGTAATTCTGAATACACACCAAATTCACGAATACGACGTGTAATTAATTGATTATATTGTGAACCGAAATCTAATACTAAAATAAATTCTTGATTGAATGGATTGGCTGACATAGGATTTCCTTTCTTAAATTAAAGTGAATAGTTAGGGGCTTCTTTAGTAATTTGAACATCATGTGGGTGAGATTCTTTTAATCCTGCACCTGTCATTCTAACAAATTGCGCATGTTCACGTAATTGTTCTAAGTTCGCACAACCTGTGTAACCCATACCTGAACGCACACCACCTAATAATTGATAAACTGTATCTTCTAATGAACCTTTATAAGGCGTACGTCCTTCAATACCTTCTGGTACGAATTTTTTATTATCTTCTTGGAAGTAACGATCTTTTGAACCTTTTTCCATTGCAGCTAATGAACCCATACCACGATAAGTTTTAAAACGACGACCTTGGTAAATTTCAAATTCACCCGGTGATTCATCTGTACCTGCTAACATTGAACCTAACATCACCGCATGACCACCCGCAGCTAATGCTTTAACAATATCACCAGAATATTTAATACCACCATCTGCGATAATTGCTTTACCAAACTCACGCGCAACAGTTGCACAATCATAAACCGCTGTAATTTGAGGAACACCCACACCAGCAACAACACGTGTTGTACAAATAGAACCTGGACCAATACCTACCTTTACAATATCAGCACCCGCTTCAAATAATGCACGTGTTGCTTCACCAGTTGCAACATTACCAGCAATAATATTTAATTGTGGGTAATTATCACGTAAAGCTTTAACTGTATTAATCACACCTGCTGAATGACCATGTGCTGTATCTACAACAATGGCATCAACACCTGCTCTAATTAATGCAGCAGCACGATCTAAAGTATCTTTAGATGTACCAACAGCAGCTGCAACTAATAAACGACCTAATTCATCTTTGGCTGCATGTGGGAATTCAACCACTTTTTCAATATCTTTAATTGTAATTAAACCTTTTAACATATTGTTTTCATCAACTAAAGGTAATTTTTCAATACGATGTACTTGTAAAACTTTCTCAGCCTGTTCTAAAGTTGTACCGACTGGTGCTGTTACAAGATTTTCTTTTGTCATGACTTCTTCAATACGCAATGTATAATCTGTTAAAAAACGCAAATCACGATTCGTTAAAATACCAACTAATTGTGGATTATTCATATCACTCACAATCGGTACACCTGAAATACGATATTTTTGCATTAAATCTTCTGCATCAGCAACTGTTTTATCTGGTGTTAAAAAGAAAGGATCTGTAATAACACCGTTTTCTGAACGTTTTACTTTTTGTACTTCTTCTGCTTGTTGTGCAATTGTCATATTTTTATGAATAACACCTAAACCACCTTGACGTGCCATCGCAATCGCCATTTTAGATTCTGTTACAGTATCCATACCCGCTGAAATAATTGGAATATTTAGTTTTAATGTTGGTGTCATCGCAACTGATAAACTGACTTGATTAGGTAAAACATGAGATTCTCTCGGAATTAATAACACATCATCAAATGTTAAACCCTCTTTTGCAAACTTAGTTTCCCACATGAATTTAGTTCCTCCTTATAATTTTATAATTGTCTATAATACTATATGAAAAACGTACATTTTTCAAGTAACAGATAAATTAATAAAGAAAAATAAAATCATATTTGCCACTAACAAATCCTTAAACCAACAAAGTTACTCATTAAAATACATTAAAATTATTTTCAGTCTTTTTACTATATAAAATGATAAAATATTTAATATAACATATTATTAGGAGGCTATTTATTATGAACAAAATCTCAAAAGTAATTGCAAGGGTATCTGTATGATGATGACGAATACACCTACTCACGAAGTATACGCCGCTGTATTTAGTAAATGTGCTGAAGCTTGGCAAGCAGGTTATTCAGATATACGTGAAGATGAATATGGTTATAGTAAAAATTTAGATCATGACCATGATGGTGTTGCTTGTGAATTAGTAAATGATACAGAAGGTTTATTTCGTCCACGCGTTGAACAACCTACTGAACCACAATCAACAGAAGATCAAAAAACTGAAACTCAAGTTACTGAATCACAGCCTACAGTGAAAGAAGAAACTAAATCAACAGATGAAACACCTGTTACAATTCAAAAAACATTACCACAAACAAGTGCTGTAAAATAAATCAAAACGTCAGAAAATAATGTTAAAAATTTTCTGACGTTTTCTTATTTTCATATCTACCTCATATATTTAATGATATAATGATTATTATTTACAGAAAGGATAGTATCATGCATACAATTCATATCGTTGGTTTAGGTGCTGGAGATGCTACACAAATTTCTCAAGCTACTCAACAATTTTTATTAACAACAACAGACCCTATTTATTTAAGAACAGTTGATCATCCTGTTGTCAAAACATTACATCAACAAGGAATGACCTACCAAAGTTTTGATCATATTTACGAGTCAAATGATGACTTTCATAATGTCTACGAAACAATTGTTCAACAACTTATTAATCTAGCAAAACAACAAGCCATTGTCTATGTTGTGCCTGGACATGCTTTGGTTGCTGAGTATACCGTCAAACGTTTAATTGAATTATATCCTGAACAAATTCAATTTATTGCAGGTGGTGGCCATAGTTTTATTGATGCGATGTTTACTGCGCTACACATTGATCCGATTGATGGCTTTCAGTTATTAGATGGTACTGATTTACAAAGCACTGCTATTAATCCTTATCAACATTTAATTATTGCACAAGTCTATGATGACTTTGTCGCAGGTGAAGTTAAATTGACTTTAATGGACAACTATCCTGACGATCATCCAATTACACTCATTTCAGCAGCTGGTTCTAGTCAGGCTACCAAAGAAACACGTCCGCTATATGAAATGGACTTTGACTTAACCATTGATAATTTACGTTCTGTTTACGTCCCACCATTAACACAAGCAAGTGCACGTGATTTCAATACATTAAAAAATACCATTACACAATTACAAACACATTGCCCATGGCATCAAGCTCAAGATGCACATAGCTTAGCACCCTATTTAATTGAAGAAGCCAATGAAGCACAAACAGCCATTTTAAAAGATGATGATAACCAAATCATTGATGAACTCGGTGATGTCCTTTATAATATTTTATTACAAGCACATTTAGGCGAACAAGCTGGCTACTTTAATTTAGAAGATATTATTCAAAGTGCCAATGAAAAATTATGGCGTCGCCATCCACATGTTTTTGGACAAGGCACAGCTAAAACATTAGAAGAAGTACAACAAATTTATCAACAAATAAAAAAAGGAGAATCCCAATGAGAATAGATAAATATTTAAAAGTATCAAGATTAATTAAACGTCGTACAATCGCCAAAGAAGTCACTTCAAAAGGACGTGTAATGATTAATGATAAAGTAGCCAAAGCAGGAAGTGATGTCACAGCAGGTGATATTATAACGATCCAATTCGGACAACGCACAATTAAAGTAGAAGTTTTATCAATTCAAGAACATGCTAAAAAAGAACAAGCTAGTGAAATGTTTAAAGTCTTAAGCGAAGAAAAAATACCAAGTGATTGGTAACATAAACAAAACACCAACGATGACAATAACTATCGTTGGTGTTTATTATTAAAATGATATGCATATTTTTCTAGTTTACAATAATCACAAGCATATGGCATAGGTCTAGACTGTTTCATTTTATTTTTTGAATATAATTTTTCAACACGCATAACAATATCTTGCTTATGTCGTTTACAAAATAAATATTCTTCATTTAATAATAATTGATAATCTAGCTGCAATTGCTTAATGTTAATTTCTGTATAACAATCTTCATGGACTGGAATCATTTTTTTAATTTCTAATACAGCAATAATCTGTTTTTTCTTGATTGCCATTTTATCATAAGGTAAATAAATAGCATTAGCTTTATTGTCATCTAACATCACTTCTCGATAAATAGTCAAATGTTCTCTAGATTTTAATGGAAGTTTTATATGTTTCTCTTTAGCTGAAGTTAAAGGTATAAAATACTTATAATCTGATAAACCAATAATCATTCCAATATAAGGTTTGATAGATGATTGATATTTATGATGACAATAAACTTGACTATCAAATTGAGATAAATACGCCACATAATCATAATTAATTTCATAAAATTTTGTATCATTTAATATAATTTTCATATGATTAAACTACCTTTTCATAAATTTAAAAGAAGGGTTACACCCTTCTTTGTTAAGCTCNTAATTTCATAAAATTTTGTATCATTTAATATAATTTTCATATGATTAAACTACCTTTTCATAAATTTAAAAGAAGGGTTACACCCTTCTTTGTTAAGCTCCACCTTTGGATATAGGCAGCGGATCACCTCAATTTAAGCCCCACCTTTGGATATAGGCAGTGGATCGCCTCAATTTAAGCTCCACCTTTGGATATAGGCAGCGGATCGCCTCAATTTAAACCTCATATAATCAAAAAGGTATAATTTAATTAGTTACTTATTGTAACTAATTAAATTATACCTTTCTTTTAATCGCATTGTCAATCAATAACATGATGCATTAATCTACTGGATATTTTTCGCCATTCTTAGCTAATTTTTCTTCTATAATGGCTTTTGGATCTAAGTTTAAATGTTGGCAAAATGCAAGTGCATAAATTAAGACATCCGCAACTTCCTCTTTTACATGTTCTAGTGTTTCTTTATCATCAATACTCTCTTGCCATTGATAAATTTCTAATAATTCTGCCGCTTCTAAAGAAATTGAAATAGCTAAATTACGTTCTGTATCACTTTCATGCCAGTGGCGTTGTTCTCTAAATTGTTTAATTTGTTGTGAAATTTCGTACATATTAACGCTTCCTTTCATAATAAAGATAGATACCATCTAAAATAACACTTTTATACAGCTAGCTTTATTGTGTTATTTACGTTACACTCTTCTTTATATATTTTAACAGAACCACTAAAGGAGAACAAATGAATTTACTACAACAAGGTTTCACTGGCATGCAATTAAAATATATTGCTGCTATATTAATGGTTTTTGACCATATTCATCAAATGTTTTATTACACTGCTGATTTAACATGGATGACAATGCTAGGACGTTTAGTCCTACCTATCTTTTTATTTATGTGTGCTGAAGGCTACTATCATACACGTAATCGTAAAAAATATGCTATGCGTCTATTATACGCAAGTTGGATCATGACAGTGTTAATGAATGTAACAATGATGTTATTACCTATTATTGAACCACAAATACAATTAATGAATAATGTGTTTTCAACAATGTTCTTAGCTGTATTAGTCATGTATGCCCTTGATTCACTTAAGAAGAAAAAAATCGGAAAAGGTATATTTATCTTAATCTTACCTATTATTACTTTTTTACCCTTCTTATTCATTACTGAAAATACATCACCTATCGTTATGCGTGTCATCGCATTATTTATACAAATTTTCCCTTCATATTTGACAGTTGAAGGTGGCTTTATTGCTGTATTTTTAGCAGCTAGTTTCTATTTCTTTAGAAATCAACGTATAATACAATATGTTGCTCTAGCAATTGTTGCTTTATTAAGTACAGGATTTAATTTTACAGGTTTATTATCAACTAATATTCAATGGATGATGATCTTTTCATTACCACTTATCGCTTTATATAATGGCTTGCGTGGTACAGGTTCAAAATATTTCTTTTATATTTTTTATCCAACACATATCATTATTTTATATGTATTAGCCTATTTTTATATTAACCATTAATTATTATCACACGACTGTCCAGTTGCACAATCGTATTTTCAAACAAAAAAATTGACCCTAATCTATTTCTCATATACTATATAGAAATTATAATTATTTTAGGAGGATACAATGCATTTAACAAAATCACTACAAGATAAACTGAAACTGTTCTGTCTTATCTTTTTACCCGTATTAATTTATCAATTTGCTAATTTTTCAGCTACCTTTATTGATACTGTCATGACTGGAAAATACAATACTGTTCATTTAGCAGGTGTCGCAATTGCTGGAAGTCTTTGGAACCCCTTTTTCACTTTACTAAATGGAATTATTGTTGGTTTAGTACCAATTGTTGGGCAGTATCTTGGTAAACAAGAAAAACATAATATTTCATCAGAATTACACCAATTTATTTATATTTCTTTTGGTTTATCTGCCATATTATTTATTTTAGGCGCCCTTGCTATTAATCCAATATTAGATTTACTACATTTAGAACCTACTGTTCGTACGGTTGCCTTTGATTACTTGGTTTGCTTATCTATTGGTATTTTACCTTTATTTTTATTTAGTGTGCTTCGTTCGTTCTTAGACGCACTAGGTTTAACCCGACTATCAATGTATTTAATGTTGTTAATTTTACCTATTAATGCTTTTTTCAATTATTTATTAATTTATGGTAAGTCTGGGTTTCCTGAAATGGGTGGTGCTGGTGCTGGTTTAGGTACGGCGTTATCATATTGGCTATTACTTGTGATTGCATTAGTTGTCGTCACTTTTCATAGTAAAACAAAGCCTTATCATTTTTGGAAATTTAATGCTTTTGATAAAACACGTTGCCTTAATGCAATTAAATTAGGTTTACCTATTGGTGGTTCAATTTTTGCTGAAGTTGCTGTCTTTGCAGGTATTGGTTTATTTATGGCTAAATTCTCAACAGGGATTATAGCAGCACACCAAGCTGCAATGAACTTTGCGATGATGGTTTTTGCTTTTCCATTAAGTGTATCTATTGCGATGACCATTGTTATTTCATTTGAAGTTGGTGCTAAACGTCCTAAAGATATTAAACAATATACATTTATCGGTATTTTAACAGCACTTGGTTTTGCAGCATTTACTTTAACATTCTTATATATTTTCCGTGATAAAGTTGCTGGATTATATGGGGATGGCACTGAATTTATTAAATTAACCAGTTCATTTTTAGCATTCAGTTTATTATTCCAACTATCTGATGCCTTAGCTGCACCTATCCAAGGTATTTTACGTGGTTATAAAGATACCACTTCACCTTTTATTATTGGATTAATCGGTTACTGGATTATCGGCTTGCCAGGTGCTATCTTAATAGATTATTTAAGTGACTTTGGACCATACAGTTATTGGATTGGCCTAATTGTCGGACTATTTAGCTGTTGTGTTATGTTAATCTTCCGATTAATTAAAGTTAGCACAAGATTCAAAAATGAAGTAGAACATAAAAAAGCATAATTAATTAAATTTCGCGTGATTTTTCACGCGATTATTTTTAATTTCAATAATATCATCAAATAATTGTTCAATATGATGATTGGTACTGTGACTAATCATTAACACTGTCAGACTTTTATCTGTTAATAATAATTTTTCGATATATTCAGCCGAATCTTTATCTAAGGCTGAAGTACCTTCATCTATCAATATTATTTTTTTATCATTTAATAAAGCACGTGCAATAATAATTTTTTGTTTTTGACCACCTGATAAATTATCTCCTTGAAAGCCGACATTTTGATAAAGAAGCTCCTCACTATTGTTAAAACCTACTTTTTCTAGATAATGTTCAATAATACGATCTTCTTTTTCTACACTAATAATCATATTGTCTTTAACCGTACCTGAAAATAAAAAAGGTTTTTGTGGAATAAAATTAATAGCTTCAAATAATTGTTGAGAAGATAATTTTTTTAAATCAACATCATAATACGTAATCGTACCTTCATAGTTTCTTAACTGTCCTGTTAAAATTTTAAATAGTGTAGATTTACCACTACCACTTTCTCCTGAAATTAAATATTTTTTTCCTGATATAATTTTTAAATTAAATGATTCAAATATATTTCTATCTTGATAGTTAAATGTTAAGTCTTTTATATTAAAAATCACTTGTGATTTAGATAATTCTATATTTTGATAAGTTGACTGATTATCATCCATAAAATTGTTAAATTTAGTTAATATCGGGCGAGTACCATTAATCATTGTCATTTGATAACCTATTTGACTCATGCCTTCAAAAACTAGATTAGCAAACATACCTACAGAAGCCATCGCACCTAATTCTAAATCTTTAGTAATCACTAAATAACCTGTTACAAAAATTAATATGACTTGAAAAAGAACATTTAATCCAAAATTCAATGCGTAATAATTACTTTCAATTTTAACTTGTTTAACAAAAATATTTTTTAAACTTTGGCTACTGTGATTTAATTTACTAACAAATGTGCTTAACCTATTTAATGAAAATAATGTATCATAGCCTAATACATTTTCTTCTACTTCTGAAACGTATCGTTCATTACTCTCCGTCACTTGTCTACCTATATCTTGTATTTTATTATTGTATAATTTTGGTAAGTAAATTAATAACATCGTACCTAATAGGGTAATGATCGAAATCATCCAATGATAAGTTAATAATGCCGCCATGGAAAAAATAATGCCTGATAAATGATATATTAATGTAAAAATACTTTTTATACCTTTATCTTGAATAATTTGGATATCATTATTTAACCAAGATTGATAAACACCTGATGACTGCTTTTTATACTTCTCAATATCTAAAGCAATTAAAGATGCCGCAATATCATTTTTTATATCGATACCTACATCTTGTGAAAAAATTGTTTCTCGAACCTTCACAATACGATCAATGATAATAATAAAAATCCAGACTACAGCTAACAAACCCATTATTTTAATAAAATTAGCCAAACTATGCTCAGTTAATACAGTAATTGCATCAGCATTTAACAAATTACTAAACATTAAAAATAATTGCCTAAATATAATCAGTAGTACGATAGTTATAAAAGGATATTTATGTTTCAACAAAAATTTTGTCATCTAAACTACACCTCATTTTATTAAAAAATCGTGTGAACTTGAAGTTCACACGATTTTCAACATATTATTTACCTGCTTTTACTGGTGCCTCTTCTGTTAATTCGACTTCATTATATTGGAAATCATTTTCTGTACCATGACCAAATTTCGCATTTTTAACACGTTTATTTACTGGTAAAATTTCATTACGATATAATGATGGAATCACGACTGCTTGATCTACCATATATTGTTGGAATTTTTTATATGCTTCTGCTTCAAATTTTTCATCAAATGATTTTTTAGAATTAATATCTGCTAAAATTTTATCTAATTCGTCTGAAGCGAAACCAACATAGTTGAATTGTGCTTTACGACCATATAAACCTGTCGGATTTGGTGAAGTACCTGTTCCCCAAGCAGCTTGGTACATATCGATTTTCTCATCATGCGCTTTTAATTTTTCATAGAAACTATTAAATTCTGTTAGGCGACCATCTAATAATTGTACATCTAAACCAACATCTTTCCAAGATTGTAATTGGTAATTTGTTAATTCTTCACCAATACTACCTGCCATTGAAGCATAAGTAATTGTAAATTTCTTACCTTGTGGGTCTTCACGTAAACCATCGCCATCAGTATCTTTATAACCTGCTTCATCTAACAATTGTTTCGCTTTTTCTTGATTATATGTATAACCTTCGATACTACTATCATGATACGCTTTAAATACTGGTGGAATCAATGTTGAAGCATTTGAACGTAAACCATGATAAAATTTTTGACCAATACCATCATTATCTACTGCATAACCAATGGCTTGACGTAATTTAACATTATCCATTTTACGACCCGGCACCATTTCAACTTCACCTTTATCAGCATTCCATTTACCTAAATTAAAGGCAATATAAGTATAAGCTAATTCTTGTTTACCCAAAATTGTTGTGTTATCTAAATCACTTAATTCTTTATATTGATCACCTGTAACTGATAAAGCTAAATCGTATTGACCTGCTTTTAACGCCTCTTTAATTGACGCTGATGGTACACGTGTAATGACTATACGTTTAGTTTTTGGTGCACCTTTCCAATAATTTTCATTAGCTTCAAATTCTACTGATTCACCTGGTACAATTGCCTTAACTTTATAAGGTCCAAAACCAAGTGGTGTTTTACGTGTTTTATCATTTTCACCGATATCTTTAACGGCTACATCTTGATAATAATGTTTAGGAATAATAGATTCCCAAATACCACCACCCGATGCTTTCATATCTGGTGATATTTCTTTAAATGTAATTTCTACAGTCTTATCATCAATTTTTTTCAATCCACTAATTGTATCTGCCTTACCATCATGAAATTCTTCAGCACCTACAATATTAATAATTTCATCATCATAACGGACTCCTGGATAATCCTTATTAGCAATCACTTCAAGCGTATAAATATAGTCATCTGCACCTACTGGTTGTCCATCAGACCAATTAACATTATCTTTAAATTTAATTGTTGCTGTTTTTTTATCTTTATCCAAAGTTAAAGTTGCAGCACCTGAATCATCAATTTTAAAGTTTTCATCATAACCAAAAGCTGATTCTACCACAGGACCCATCAAACTTGCATCATAATTATCATCATAATAAACTGGATTTAAAACCCCTTTAAATGGCGATTCTGCAACTAATGCGACTTGTAATGTGCCATTTTTAACTGCTTCTTTTGTATTTTCCACTTTTGTTGGTAAAGCATCTGCTTTAACTGCTTCTTTTTTAGCACTGTCATCTTTACCGCCGCCACATGCTGCTAATGTTAATGCAACTGCACTTAATGTTGCTAATTTTATACCTTTTTGTAATTTCATTTCACAAAACTCCTTTTTCAATAAGATAATGATATTCTACACTATATTTTAAACTTTATCAACACAAACTCTTAAGATTATGAATTTTCAGATAAATTTTATTTAATAAAAGCACAAACGTATGCTACTGTCTGTGCTCTTTAATAATTACTTTGGTGATACTAAAATTTTAACATGGTTTTTTTCTTTTACTAATGCTTCGAAACCTTCTTCTACAATATCATCTAATTTAATTTTTTTAGTTACTAAAATATCTTTAGGGAAGTAACCTTGTTCCATTAAATCTAACACTGCTGGGAAAACATGACGATAAGCAATAATTCCTTTGACTGTTTTTTCTTTAATAACAATTTCATTTGGTTGAATCGTTGCACCACTCTCCCAAATACTCACAATAATACACTCACCATCATTTTTAATTGCTTCAATAGCTTGATTTAATACAACTGGTACACCTGTTACTTCAAATGAAACATCTACACCACCATTAGTTAATGCTTTTAAATGTGACACTGTATCAACTTGTGCAGGATCTACAACAATAGCACCTAATTCACGTGCTTTTGCTTGGCGTTCTGGTGATAATTCTACCGCATAAACTTTTCTGGCACCTGCTGCTCTTAAAGCTTCAATAACTAATAAACCAATTGGTCCACATCCAAATACTGCAGCCGTATCACCTGCTTTTAGACTACTCTTACGCACGGCATATAAAGCAACTGCAGCTGGTTCCGTTAATGCACCCTGTTCATAATCTACACTATCTGGTAATCTATGAACAATACATGAGTCAACCACACAATATTCAGCAAAACCACCATGAGAAGCTAAACCTACAAACCCTAAATTCGGATCTAAATTATAATCACCTGCTAGACCATTTTTAGCTAAAATAGGTTCTACTGTCACACGATCACCGACTTTAACATTCGTCACATCAGCTCCAACTTCTACGATTTCACCACAAAATTCATGTCCTAATGTTAAAGGTGCTTTTACTTTTGAATAAGGGTGTTCTTTATCTACTGGGATGAAAATAGGTCCTCCAAGATATTCATGTAAATCACTACCACAAATACCTGCATATTTAATAGCAATTTTAACATCACTGGATTTAACTTCAGCTATTTCTACATCTTCTACACGCACATCTCTTTGTTTGTACCATCTCGCTGCTTTCATCATCATTATTTACCTCTCTCTATTATTTATAGTATAACTACTATTATAATTGTAACCGCTTTATAAAATAAATTCAATAGTTTCATTTCATAATTATTGCTCAATTTCATCTTTACACTTATAATAAATTAATAATTAAATAATAAGGAGTTTACAATGAACAAGAATAGTTATTTTGATGGTACTGTAAAAGAACATGTTATTCATGAAATCAAATCAAAGTTAATGATTATTTTAACATTAGGTATTGCTTACCCTTGGGTGTTATGCAGTTCTTACAAAACACGAGTAGAACATACAGTTATTGAAGGTCGTCGTCTATCATTTCACGGTGACCCACGTGTATTGTTTAAAGCATGGTTAAAATATTTAGTTTTAATTTATATCACTTTTGGTATTTATAAAATCGTAGCCAGTGTTCGATTAAACCAATGGTTAACAGAAAATACAACTTTTGAAAATTAAAAAAAGTGAACTGCTACCAGTCAAGTGGACA
>NZ_JBZXTS010000034.1:0-14496 GCF_058895785.1 Staphylococcus sp. B1(2026) | reverse complement strand
CATAAAAATAATTTTAAAAATTACTTGCACTTAGTTGTAGAGATGTGTATAATAAGGACTGTTAGTCTTTGACTGCGATGAAGTGGAAGGTTACTGAAACACCCGGCCGCTTTGCCATGGCGAGTGTCTTGAGAGAACTTTCATGGAGAAGTTTGCTGCTAGACAGCGAGCGTAAATATAAGGAGGGAAAATGATGGCAAAACAAAAAATTCGTATTCGATTAAAATCTTATGATCACCGTGTGATTGATCAATCAGCAGAAAAAATTGTAGAAACTGCTAAACGTTCTGGAGCGACTGTTTCTGGTCCAATTCCATTACCAACTGAAAAGCAAATTTATACAATCTTACGTGCGGTTCACAAGTACAAAGATTCTCGTGAACAATTCGAACAACGTACACATAAACGTTTAATCGACATCGTAAATCCAACACCTAAAACAGTTGATGCTTTAATGGGCTTAAACTTACCATCAGGTGTAGACATCGAAATTAAATTATAATATAGGAGGTGACTTTCGATGGCCAAAGGAATCTTAGGAAGAAAAGTAGGTATGACACAAGTATTTGGTGAGAACGGTGAAATGATCCCAGTAACAGTGATCGAAGCTGCATCAAACGTGGTATTACAAAAGAAAACAGAAGAAATCGATGGATACAATGCAATCCAAATCGGTTTTGATGACAAACGTGCTTATGACAAAGAGCGTAAAGCACACCGTGTTCACGTTGCTAACAAATCAGAACAAGGACACGCAGACAAAGCGGGTACAGCACCTAAGCGATTCATCCGCGAATTCCGTAACGTTGATGTTACAGAATATGAAGTGGGTCAAGAAGTCAAAGTTGATACATTCGCAGAAGGCGATGTAGTAGATGTAACAGGTACTTCAAAAGGTAAAGGTTTCGCGGGTTCAATTAAACGTCACGGACAATCACGTGGTCCAATGGCCCACGGTTCTCGTTACCACCGTCGCCCAGGTTCAATGGGTCCTGTTGCTCCAAACCGTGTATTTAAAGGTAAAGCTTTACCAGGTCGTATGGGTGGAGACACAGTAACATTACAAAACTTAGAAGTAGTTAAAGTTGTTGCTGATAAAGGTTTAATCCTTATTAAAGGTAACGTTCCTGGTCCTAAAAAAGGTTTTGTACAAATCCAAACAGCAATTAAAGCTGGTAAATAATTAATACGGAAGGAGGAATACAGGAAATGACGAAATTAGAATTATTCAAACAAGATGGTACTAAAGCTGGTGAAGTAGAAGTTGTTGAATCAGTGTTCGGTATCGAACCAAATCAACATGTATTATTCGAAGCAGTAATGCAACAACGTGCTTCATTACGTCGTGGTACTCATGATACAAAAGGTCGTTCAGAAGTTTCAGGTGGTGGTCGTAAACCTTGGAGACAAAAAGGTACAGGTCGTGCCCGTCAAGGTTCTATCCGTTCTCCACAATGGCGTGGTGGTGGTATTGTATTTGGTCCTACACCTCGTAGCTACAGCTACAAATTACCACGTAAAATGCGTCGTTTAGCTTTACGTTCAGCATTATCTAGCCAATTAGCAGAAGGTAATGTTTTTGCAGTAGAAGCTTTAACTTTTGAAAAACCAAAAACAAAAGAATTTATTAAATTCTTATCAGCTGTAGATTCTACACGTAAAACTTTAGTTGTTGTAGAAGAAGCAAATGAAAACATTTATAGATCAGCAAGTAACATTCCTGGTGTTACAGTAATTACTGCGGAAGGCTTAAATGTATTAGATATCTTAGGTCATAACAAAGTTATCTTTACAAAAGCAGCAGTAGAAAAAGTTGGGGAGGTATTAGCATAATGGAAGCACGCGATATTATCAAACGCCCTGTCTTAACAGAAAAAACATACTTAGCTATGCAAGATAATAAATATACTTTTGACGTTGACACTCGTGCCAATAAAACACAAGTGAAAATTGCTATCGAAGAAATCTTTGATGTAAAAGTTGAAAGTGTTAACATTATTAATGTTCGCGCTAAGAAAAAACGTGTAGGTCGCTACTTAGGTAAAACTAACAAGCGTCGTAAAGCGATTGTTAAATTACAAGCAGGAAATGCAATCGAATTATTTTCAAACTAATTAAAAAGAAACCATTAAGGAGGTAAACGACACAATGGCAATTAAAGTGTATAAGCCAACCACTAATGGACGTCGTAATATGACATCATTAGATTTTGCTGAAATTACAACTAATAAACCAGAAAAGTCGTTATTACAACCGCTACCGAAAAAAGCGGGTCGAAATAACCAAGGTAAAATTACAGTACGTCACCACGGTGGCGGTCACAAACGTCAATATCGTATTATTGATTTCAAACGTAATAAAGACGGTATTCCAGGTAAAATCGCTACTATCGAGTACGATCCAAACCGTTCTGCGAATATCGCATTAGTACACTATGTAGATGGTGAAAAACGTTATATCATCGCTGCAAAAGGCTTACAAGTAGGTCAAGAAATTTTCTCTGGTGAGAATGCTGACATTAAAGTTGGTAATGCATTACCATTGGCAAACATTCCAGTAGGTACTTTAATTCATAATATCGAATTAAAACCTGGAAAAGGTGGTCAATTAGTACGTTCAGCTGGTGCATCTGCACAAGTTTTAGGTAAAGAAGGTAAATATGTGTTAGTTCGACTTAAATCAGGTGAAGTAAGAATGATTTTAGCAACTTGTCGTGCGACAGTTGGTGAAGTTGGTAATGCTGAACATGGTTTAGTTAATGTAGGTAAAGCTGGTCGTTCTCGTTGGGCTGGTAAACGTCCAACAGTACGTGGTTCTGTAATGAACCCGAATGATCACCCACACGGTGGTGGTGAAGGTCGTGCACCAATCGGTCGTAAATCACCAATGTCACCATGGGGTAAACCTACTTTAGGTAGAAAAACTCGTTCTAAAAAAGCACGTTCAAACAAATTTATCGTACGTGGACGTAACAAAAAATAATTTAATAATGCTGTGTGGTTGGGTTAAACTAACCACACTTATATCACGAAGGGAGGCGCCAAAATGGCACGTAGCTTAAAAAAAGGACCATTTGTAGATCATCATTTAATGAAAAAAGTAGAAGCTGCTAATGCAAGTGAGAAGAAAGTTGTTATTAAAACTTGGTCTCGTCGTTCTACTATTTTCCCAAACTTTATTGGTCTTACAATAGCAGTATATGATGGACGTAAACACGTTCCTGTATATGTAACTGAAGATATGGTTGGACATAAATTAGGTGAATTTGCTCCAACAAGAACTTATAAAGGTCACGCGGCAGACGATAAAAAAACACGCCGTTAGTTATTAAACAAAGGAGGCAAACAAAATGCAAGCAAAAGCTGTTGCAAGAACAGTACGTATTGCACCTCGTAAAGTACGTCTAGTTATCGATTTAATCCGAGGTAAAAAAATTGGTGAAGCACTAGCAATTTTAGAATTCACACCAAAAGCAGCATCTCCGGTTCTTACAAAAGTATTGAAATCGGCGATTGCCAACGCTGAACATAACTATGACATGGACATTAACGAATTAGTAGTTTCAGAGGCTTACGCTAATGAAGGTCCTACTTTGAAACGTTTCCGTCCTCGTGCTAAAGGTGCAGCAAGTGCAATTAACAAACGTACAAGTCATATCACAGTTGTGGTATCAGATAATAAATAATATATCGACTTAAAAAGGAGGCAAAAACAGTGGGTCAAAAAGTACATCCAATTGGGCTTCGTGTTGGTGTAATTCGTGATTGGGATTCTAAATGGTATGCTGAGAAGAATTTCGCTGAGTTATTACACGAAGACGTAAAAGTTCGTGAACTTATCATGAAAGAATTAAAAGACGCTCAAGTTTCACGTGTTGAAATCGAACGTTTTGAAAAACGTGTAAATGTTTCAATTCACACTGGTAAACCAGGTATGGTTATCGGTAAAGGTGGGTCTGAAATTGAAAAATTACGTACAAAATTAAATAAATTAACTGACAAACGCGTATTCATTAACGTGGTTGAAATTAAAAAAGTTGATTTAGATGCAAAATTAGTAGCAGAAGGTATTGCACGTCAATTAGAAAACCGTGTATCATTCCGTCGTGCTCAAAAACAAGCAATTCAACGTGCGTTGAAAGCTGGTGCAAAAGGTATTAAAACACAAGTATCAGGTCGTTTAGGTGGTGCAGATATCGCACGTGCTGAACACTATTCAGAAGGTTCAGTTCCTTTACATACTTTACGTGCTGATATCGATTATGCACATGAAGAAGCAGACACTACTTATGGTAAATTAGGCGTAAAAGTTTGGATTTATCGTGGTGAAGTTCTTCCAACATCTAAGAAAGAGGGAGGAAAATAAGTATGTTAATGCCAAAACGCGTAAAATATCGTCGTCAACACCGTCAAAAAACGACTGGTAAGTCGAAAGGCGGAAATACAGTAATTTTTGGTGAATACGGCTTACAAGCTACAACTGCAGCTCGTGTTACTTCTCGTCAAATCGAGGCAGCTCGTATTGCGATGACTCGTTACATGAAACGTGGTGGTAAAGTTTGGATTAAAATCTTCCCACAAATGCCATATACTAAAAAACCTCTAGAAGTACGTATGGGTTCTGGTAAAGGTGCAGTAGAAGGCTGGGTTGCTATTGTAAAACCAGGTAGAATTATGTTTGAAATCGCTGGTGTTTCTGAGGAAATCGCTCGTGAAGCATTACGATTAGCATCACATAAATTACCTGTTAAAACAAAAGTCGTAAAACGTGAAGAAACGGGTGGTGAAGCATAATGAAAATCAAAGAAATTCGTGACTTAACTTCAGTAGAAATTGAAGCAAAAGTAAAATCATTAAAAGAAGAGCTTTTCAACTTACGCTTCCAACTAGCGACAGGTCAGTTAGAAAATACAGCACGTATCCGTCAAGTAAGAAAAGCTATTAGTCGAATGAAAACAGTCATTCGTGAACGTGAATTAGAAAACAAATAATCTAGGAGGATGAAGTCGTGAGCGAAAGAAACGATCGTAAAGTTTATACTGGTAAAGTTGTGTCAGATAAAATGGACAAAACTATTACAGTATTAGTTGAAACTTATAAAAAACACGGTTTATATGGTAAACGTGTTAAGTACTCTAAAAAATTCAAAGCACATGATGAAAACAATACTGCTAAAACTGGCGATATCGTAAAAATCATGGAAACTCGTCCTCTATCAGCAACAAAACGTTTCCGTTTAGTTGAAGTGGTAGAAGAAGCAATCATTATTTAAGTAAAGAAAATACATAAGTTGTAAATCTAAAAAGGAGGCACAATATAGCATGATTCAACAAGAAACTCGCTTAAAAGTAGCAGATAACTCTGGTGCTAAAGAAGTATTAACAATCAAAGTTTTAGGTGGATCTGGACGTAAAGTTGCTAACATCGGAGACGTTATCGTTTGTTCCGTGAAAAAAGCAACACCAGGTGGAGTTGTTAAAAAAGGTGATGTAGTTAAAGCTGTTATTGTACGTACAAAAACAGGTGCACGTCGTAATGACGGTTCATACATTAAATTTGACGAAAATGCTTGTGTAATTATTCGTGATGATAAAGGACCACGTGGTACACGTATCTTTGGTCCAGTTGCACGTGAATTACGTGATGGCAATTTCATGAAAATTGTATCATTAGCACCAGAAGTGCTTTAATTATACAGTGACTTTAAAATTTTAATAGGAGGGCCTAAATAATGTACATTAAAAAAGATGACATTGTAAAAGTTATCAGTGGTAAAGATAAAGGTAAAACTGGTAAAGTTTTATCTGCTCAACCTAAGAAAAACCGTGTAGTTGTAGAAGGCATTAACATTGTTAAGAAGCATGTTAAACCATCTCAAACAAACCCACAAGGTGGAGTATTAGAAGTTGAAGCACCAATATACGCTGCTAAAGTAGCATTAGTTGATAAAAACGGTAAAGCTACTCGTATCGGATATAAATTTGAAAATGGTAAAAAAATCCGTGTTGCTAAAACAACAGGTGAAGAAATCTAATCAACTCGTATGAAAGGAGGACATGACCAAACATGGCTCGTTTAAAAGAAAAATATTCTGAACAAATCATTAAAGATTTGATGACAAAATTTAACTATACTTCAGTAATGCAAGTACCTAAAATTGACAAAATCGTTGTTAACATGGGTGTTGGTGAAGCTGTAAGTAACTCAAAAGCTTTAGATATGGCAGTAGCTGAGTTAACTCAAATTACTGGTCAAAAACCATTAGTAACTAAAGCGAAAAAATCTATCGCTACTTTCCGTTTACGTGAAGGTATGCCAATTGGTGCTAAAGTAACATTACGTGGTGAACGCATGTACGAATTTTTAGATAAATTAGTAACAGTTGCATTACCTCGTGTACGTGACTTCCACGGTGTATCTAAAAAAGCGTTTGACGGTCGTGGTAACTATACTTTAGGGGTAAAAGAACAATTAATCTTCCCTGAAATTGACTATGATAAAGTTTCTAAAGTTCGTGGTATGGATATTGTTATTGTAACAACTGCTAACACTGACGAAGAAGCTCGTGAACTATTAACAGGCTTTGGTATGCCTTTCCAAAAATAATTTAGGAGGAATTAACACATGGCAAAAAAATCTATGGTTGCTCGTGAAGTAAAACGTCAAAAAGTAGTTGACAAATATGCTGAAAAACGTGCTGCATTAAAAGCTGCTGGTGATTATGAAGGATTAGCAAAATTACCTCGTAACGCATCACCAACACGTTTACACAACCGTTGTAACATTACAGGTCGTCCACACGGTTACATGGGTAAATTTGGTATTAGCCGTATCAAATTCCGTGAATTAGCTTACAAAGGACAAATTCCTGGTGTTAGAAAAGCAAGTTGGTAATATTATAAACAAAAGAGAGGAGGATTCAACTCAATGACAATGTCAGATCCAATCGCAGATATGCTTACTCGTATTCGTAATGCCAATATGGTGCGTCACGAAGTATTAGAAGTGCCTGCTTCAAACATTAAAAAAGAAATTGCTGAAATTTTAAAACGTGAAGGGTTCATTAAAGACGTAGAATATATCGAAGACAATAAACAAGGTGTTATTCGTATTTACTTAAAATATTCTAAATCAGGTGAACGTGTAATTAATGGTTTAAAACGTATTTCAAAACCTGGATTACGTGTATACGTTAAATCAAATGATGTACCTAAAGTATTAAATGGTTTAGGTATTGCATTACTTTCAACTTCTGAAGGTGTTGTTACAGATAAAGAAGCTCGTCAAAAACAAGCAGGTGGCGAAGTTTTAGCTTACGTTTGGTAAAAAATAAATAAAAGAGGAGGTGCACAGATAAATGTCACGTGTCGGTAATAAAATTATTGAAATTCCAGCTGGCGTTGAAGTTTCATTCAATGGCTCAGTTGCAACAGTTAAAGGCCCTAAAGGTGAATTAACACGCGAATTCAATTCGAGAATGTCATTTGAAGTAGAAGGTAATACTATTACAGTAAAACGTCCTTCTGATTCTAAAGCAGATAAAACAAATCACGGTACAACTCGTGCTTTATTAGCAAACATGGTTGAAGGTGTTTCAACTGGTTTCAGCAAAGATTTAGAGTTAATCGGGGTTGGTTATCGTGCGCAAATGCAAGGTAATAAATTGGTACTTAATGTTGGTTACTCTCACCCTGTTGAATTTACTCCAGAAGATGGTTTAACAATTACAGTAGATGGTAACACTAAAGTTAAAGTAGAAGGTATTTCTAAAGAACGCGTTGGTGCTTTAGCATCTAATATCCGTGATGTACGTCCACCTGAACCATATAAAGGTAAAGGTATTCGTTATGTTGGTGAACATGTGCGTCGTAAAGAAGGAAAAACTGGTAAATAATAGAACCATTAAGAAAGGAGTGTTATAAATGATCGCGAAACTTGATAAAAATAAAGTTCGTAAAAAACGTCATGCTCGTGTACGTGCTAAAATTTCAGGTACACCTGAGTGCCCACGTTTAAACGTATTCCGTTCAAATAAAAATATTTATGCACAATTAATTGATGATGTTAATCGTGTAACATTAGCAAGTGCTTCTTCATTAAAATTTGAAGGTCATTCTTCAAATGTAGCAAGTGCTTCTAAAGTAGGTACTGCTATTGCTGAAGCAGCAAAAGCAAAAGGTATCACTAAAGTTGTATTTGACCGTGGTGGTTACTTATACCATGGACGTGTGAAAGCTTTAGCAGAAGCTGCACGTGAAAATGGTTTAGAATTCTAATTCAAAAAGGAGGGAAATCCAATAATGGCTCGTGAAAGACAACATGAAAATGAATTTGAAGAACGCGTAGTTGCCGTTAACCGTGTAGCTAAAGTTGTTAAAGGTGGACGTCGTTTCCGTTTTTCAGCTTTAGTAGTTGTGGGTGACAAAAAAGGTCGCGTAGGCTTTGGTACTGGTAAAGCACAAGAGGTACCAGATGCAATTAGAAAAGCAGTTGAAGCTGCAAAAAATAATTTAATCCAAGTGCCAATGGTAAATGGTACTACACCACATTTAATTACTGGTAATTATGGTGCAGGTTCTGTATTAATTAAACCAGCTGCGCCTGGTACAGGGGTTATTGCCGGTGGTCCAGTTCGTGCCGTGTTAGAATTAGCTGGTATTTCAGATATTTTATCTAAATCTTTAGGTTCAAACACACCAATTAATATGGTTCGTGCAACAGTTCAAGGATTAAAAGAATTAAAAACAGTCGAAGAAGTTGCTGCATTACGTGGTAAAACAGTCGAAGAATTACTAGGATAAGAGGAGGGATTTAGATAATGGCAAAATTACATATTACCCTAACTCGTAGTGTTATTGGTCGTCCAGAAGCACAACGTAAAGTTGTTCAAGCATTAGGTTTGAAAAAAACACATAAAACAGTTATTCATGAAGATAACGCTGCTATCCGTGGTATGATTAATAAAGTTAGTCACTTAGTGACAGTAGAAGAAAAATAATTTCAAGTATTTATAAAATTGAGGAGGTGCTCTACGTAATGAAATTACATGAGTTAAAACCAGTTGCTGGTGCTCGTAAAGAACGTAACCGTGTTGGTCGTGGTATCGGGTCAGGTAATGGTAAAACATCAGGTCGTGGTACAAAAGGTCAAAATTCACGTTCAGGTGGAGGCGTGCGTCCAGGATTTGAGGGTGGGCAAAACCCATTATTCCGTCGTATTCCAAAACGCGGATTTACAAACATTAACCGTAAAGATTATGCAATTGTTAACTTAGATCAATTAAATCGTTTTGAAGATGGTACTGAAATTACGCCAGCTTTATTAATCGAAAGTGGTGTAGTTAAAGCTGAAAAATCTGGTATTAAGATTTTAGGTAATGGTCAACTTTCTAAAAAGTTAACAATTAAAGCTCATAAATTTTCAAGTTCAGCTGTTAAAGCGATTGAAACTGCAGGTGGAAATCACGAGGTGTTATAATAATGTTTAGAACGGCAATTAACTTCTTTAAAGTTAAGGATATCCGTAATAAAATATTATTTACTTTAGCGATGCTGGTAATTTATCGTTTGGGAACATTTCTTCCTGTTCCCGGAGTAAACACTGATATCCTACAGCAGCAAGATCAGTTAGGTGTTTTTGGTATTTTAAATACATTTGGCGGTGGAGCGTTAAAAAACTTCTCTATTTTTGCCATGGGTATTATGCCTTACATTACAGCATCTATTGTAGTTCAATTACTACAAATGGATGTTGTACCTACATTTACTGAGTGGTCTAAACAAGGTGAAGTAGGGCGTAAAAAACTTCAACAAACAACACGATATTTTGCTATTATTTTAGCATTGATTCAATCTGTGGCGATGTCTGTTGGTTTCAATAATATTTATGGTGGTGCATTGCTACATTCAACGAGTTGGCATAGTTATGCACTAATTGCTATAGTATTAACAACTGGAACAGCATTTTTAATTTGGCTAGGAGACTTAATTTCACAATATGGTGTGGGAAATGGTATTTCAATATTAATCTTTGCAGGTATTGTTGCCTCAATACCTTCTGCCTTGATGCAAGTATATGCTTCGCAAATTCAAGGTGCTGCTAATGTTCAATTAGTAGTTTTAAAGATTGCGATTATTGTTTTAGTGTTATTGTTAATTGTAATGGGTGTTATTTACATACAGGAAGCTGTACGTAAAATTCCTATTCAATATGCAAAAGCACAAATTGCAGGACGACGTGGACTTGCGCCAAGAGCAACATTTTTACCTTTAAAAGTAAATGCTGCAGGTGTTATTCCAGTAATCTTTGCAGTTGCCTTTCTTACTTTGCCACGTACTTTTACATTATTTTGGCCTAAAGTTGAATGGATTCAAAAAGTAGGTAATTGGTTTGATTATTCACATCCAATTGGAATGGTTATTTATGTAGGAATGATTATTTTATTCGCTTACTTTTATGCGTTTGTTCAAGTTAATCCAGAAAAAATGGCTGATAATCTACGTAAACAAGGTAGTTATATTCCTGGTATTAGACCTGGCAAGGATACAGAAAATTATATTACAGGTACATTGTATCGATTAACTTTTGTAGGTTCGATATTTTTAGCTGTAATTGCTGTATTACCGATTGTATTTTCAGCTGCTGCTAAATTGCCTGCATCAGTTCAAATAGGTGGTACAAGTTTACTTATTGTAGTAGGTGTAGCACTTGAAACGATGAAACAATTAGAATCGCAGTTGACACAAAGACACTACAAAGGATTTATGAAAAAGTAACATGACTTACGGACGTATCTTAATAGAGCGTCCTTTTAGTCTATTATCATAAAAGGAGATATTGACAGAGATGAATATTATCTTAATGGGTTTACCAGGTGCTGGTAAAGGGACACAAGCAGAAAAAATTGTAGAAAATTATTCAGTGCCACATATTTCAACAGGTGATATGTTCCGTCTTGCAATTAAAGAACAAACACCATTAGGTGTGGAAGCAAAGTCATATATTGATCGCGGTGAATTAGTACCTGATGAAGTAACAATCGGTATTGTAAAAGAACGTTTATCACAACCAGATTGTGCTAAAGGTTTCTTATTAGATGGTTTTCCACGTACGATTGAACAAGCTGAAGCATTAGATAAATTATTAACTGATTTAGATAAAAAAATTGATAAAGTAATTAATATTGAAGTACCAACGGATATTTTAATCGATCGTTTAGCTGGTCGTTATATTTGTCCAGAATGTGGTACAACTTATCATAAATTATTTAATCCACCAAAAGTGGAAGGTATTTGTGATAAAGATGGTGCAAAATTATATCAACGTGAAGATGATAAACCTGAAACGGTTAAAAATCGTCTAGCGGTTAATATCAAACAAACACAACCATTATTAGATTTTTATGGTGCTAAAGACAATGTTTTAGTAAATATTGAAGGTACTAAAGAAATTAATGATGTTTTTGATGATGTAACAAAAGTATTGGATCAATTATAGAAAACAAAAAGGCTCACACTTGGGTCTTTAGTTTTTGGATAAATATGGTACAATATAAAAGTTGTTAATTGGTATAACACTGTTATTACAACTTGATATAATATTGCATTGTGTTTAAGTTATTTTAAGTATTCAGTATTAGCCAGTAACACGCAATACTGAAACTTAGAAAAAAGGGGGATTTCAAATGGCAAAACAAGATGTCATCGAATTAGAAGGTACCGTACTTGAGACTTTACCAAATGCGATGTTTAAAGTAGAATTAGAAAATGGGCATGAAATCTTGGCACATGTTTCTGGTAAAATTCGTATGAATTATATTCGTATTTTACCTGGTGATAAAGTGACAGTTGAGATGTCTCCATATGATTTAACTCGTGGTAGAATCACGTATCGTTTCAAATAGTCATATTCTCCAAAAATAGAGGAGGTAAAAGGAATGAAAGTAAGACCATCAGTAAAACCGATGTGCGAAAAATGTAAAGTTATTCGTCGTCGTGGTAAAATTATGGTAATTTGTGAAAATCCAAAACATAAACAAAAACAAGGATAAAAAAAGGAGGTGCTTTAATCAATGGCACGTATTGCAGGAGTCGACATTCCACGTGAAAAACGTGTTGTCATTTCATTAACATATATTTATGGAGTTGGGCCAAAAGTTGCTCAAAAAGTATTAGCTGAAGCTGGTGTATCAGAAGACATTCGTGTTCGTGATTTAACAGACGAACAATTAGATAAAATTCGTGAACAGCTTGATGGTTACAAAGTAGAAGGTGATTTACGTCGTGAAGTATCATTAAACATTAAGCGTTTAATGGAGATCGGTTCATACCGTGGTATCCGTCACCGTCGTGGTTTACCAGTTCGTGGTCAAAAAACTAAAAATAATGCACGTACTCGTAAAGGTCCTAAGAAAACAGTAGCTAACAAGAAAAAATAATAAGTAAAGGAGGAATAGTTAGACTATGGCACGTAAACAACAATCTCGTAAACGTCGTGTGAAAAAGAATATTCCAGCTGGAGTAGCACACATTCGTTCTACATTTAATAACTCTATCGTGACAATTACAGATGAACATGGTAATGCAGTAGCTTGGTCAAGTGCAGGTGCATTAGGCTTTAAAGGTTCTCGTAAATCAACACCATTCGCAGCACAAATGGCAGCTGAAACAGCAGCACGTGGTGCAATGGAGCATGGTATGAAACACCTTGAAGTAACTGTTAAAGGTCCTGGTGCAGGTCGTGAAGCAGCTATCCGTGCTTTACAATCAGCAGGTTTAGAAGTAACAGCTATTAAAGATGTTACACCAGTTCCTCATAATGGATGTCGTCCACCAAAACGTCGTCGTGTTTAGTTTGTAGTTAACTCGAACACAAAACATATTCGATTGTTTAAGGAGGGTAACCATGATTGAAATTGAAAAACCAAGAATTGAAATAGTAGAAATTGATGAAAAAAATCAATTTGGTAAATTTGTGGTTGAGCCATTAGAACGTGGATATGGAACAACATTAGGTAATTCTTTACGCCGTGTATTAATTTCATCATTACCAGGTGCAGCAGCACGTAATATTGAAATTGAAGGTGTTTTACATGAATTCTCTACAGTAAATGGTGTTGTAGAAGACGTTACTGAAATCGTGATGAATATTAAAGCATTAGCTTTAAAAATTTATTCTGATGAAGAAAAGTTACTTGAAATTGATGTGAAAGAAGAAGGTCCTGTTACTGCAGCAGACATTATGCATGACAGTGATGTTGAAATCTTAAATCCAGAGTTACATATCGCAACTGTATCAAAAGGCGGACACTTACGTATGCGTATTAAAGCAGGTAATGGTCGTGGTTTTAAACGTGCAGAAGATAATAACAAAGATTTACCGATTGGTGTAATTGCGATTGATTCGATTTATACACCAGTATCTAAAGTTAATTACACTGTTGAAAAAACACGTGTAGGGCAATCAACTGATTTTGATAAATTAACATTAGATGTGACAACAGACGGTAGCATTAGTCCACAAGAAGCTGTTTCTTTAGGCGCTAAAATTCTAACATCACATTTAGATTTATTTGTTAATTTAACAGATGTTGCTAAATCAGCAGAAATTATGGTTGAAAAAGAAGAAGATCAAAAAGAACGTATGTTAGAAATGACAATTGAAGAATTAGATTTATCAGTACGTTCATATAACTGTTTAAAACGTGCAGGTATTAATACTGTACAAGAATTAGCAGATAAGTCAGAATCTGAAATGATGAAAGTACGTAATTTAGGACGTAAATCATTAGAAGAAGTTAAATTTAAATTAATTGACTTAGGTTTAGACTTAAGGAAAGAAGATTAAAAAAGGAGGTTATTGCATTCATGGGATACAGAAAATTAGGTCGTACAGCTGACCACCGTAGAGCTATGTTACGTAACTTAACAACATCTTTAATTGTTAATGAACGTATTGAAACAACAGTAACGCGTGCTAAAGAAGTACGTAAAGCTGTAGAAAAAATGATTACTTTAGGTAAACGTGGTGATATTCACGCTCGTCGCCAAGCAGCAGCATTCGTTCAACGTGTTGAAATTGAAGGTGAAAACGGGACAGAATTTGCACTACAAAAATTATTTGATGATATTGCGCCACGTTTTGCTGATCGTCAAGGTGGTTATACTCGTATTTTACGCGTAGGTCCACGTCGTGGTGATGGTGCAGAAACTGCAATCATTGAATTCGTTGAAGGAAAATAATATTTAATAAATAGAATGAACCTTATGATAAAGGGGATGGCTCGCAAGAGAATTATCATATTCATACATACATAAAAACATACTATTCATACAAAGAAAACATACGACACATACAACAAAACTATTCTATTTTATTAAAGATTTGAGTGATTGAAATGTTAGCTTTTTAAGCGACACGTCTAGCTCTCGTGCATACATTTGTATGCACGATTTTTTGGTTCTTTATCAAAGAGTGTTGATGAACAAAATTTGATAAG
>NZ_JBZXTS010000033.1:0-15284 GCF_058895785.1 Staphylococcus sp. B1(2026) | reverse complement strand
CTTGTACTCACATTAATTCTTCTTGCTTCTGCATAACAAGAAACGCCTTGATTTAAAACTCTATTAATTGAAATCATTTTTTCTTCTACATTGTATTTTCTATATTTACGCATAATAAACTCCCCTTATAGTTCTACTAAAATTTTTTATTTTTAGTGTCCACCATAAGGGGAGCATATCACATCTCGCTAATAATTTTAAATTTTCGGGACATAATCAAAAAGCATTGACATATAATTTGATAATTTTTTTATATTTTTTTATTTGTCATATTATATTATTGATGTGGATCAAGCATCGTTAATGCTACTTTTCCAGTTTTATCATTAATTTCATGAACCCATACTGTGACGATGGCACCAACTGTAACAACTTCCATTGGATGTTTAATAAACTTTTTACTTATTTTAGAAATATGTACTAGTCCATCATTTTTCAAACCTATATCTACAAAGGCACCGAAATCAACTACATTTCTGACAGTTCCTTCTAATTGCATACCTGGTTTTAAATCTTTTAATGTCACAACATCAGATTTTAAAAGTGGTGTTGGAAAATTATCTCTGATGTCGCGCATTGGTGCAATTAAACTGTCTTTAATATCTGTTAAAGTAGGTACACCGATTGATAATTCTTGGGCTAATTGATTTAAATCAATTGATTTTAATTGTTGTTTTAATTTTTCTGTACCTATATCATTAACCGTTAAATTTTGTGATTTTAATAAAGCTACTGTTGCAGAATAACTTTCTGGGTGAATAGCTGTTGCATCTAGAATATTATCTCCTTCAAAGATTCTTAAAAATCCTATGGCTTGTTCATATGTTTTTTTACCTAAACGCGGCACTTTATTAATTGATTGTGAATTTGTGAAATTACCATTTTTTTGACGGAAATCTACAATATTATTTGCAATTGTTTTAGAAACTCCTGATACATATTGTAATAATTGTGCTGATGCAGTATTAATATTCACACCTACTTGGTTAACTGCCGTTTCTACAGTAAAATCTAATACTTCTGTTAATCTTTTTTGGCTAACATCGTGTTGATATTGCCCTACACCGATAGATTTTGGATCAATTTTGACTAATTCACTTAATGGATCTTGTAAACGACGAGCGATAGATACCGCTGAACGTTCTTCTACTTGGAAATCAGGAAATTCTTCACGTGCTATATCTGAAGCTGAATAAACAGAGGCACCCGCTTCATTAACAATAACAAAATCAATTTTTTTATTCGCTGTTTGAAGACATTGTGCAATAAATTGTTCAGTTTCTCTCGAAGCTGTCCCATTACCGATAGCAATTAAATCGATTGGATAATCGTTTAATATTTTATTAATTATTTGCTGTGCTTGTTCTTGTTTAGCTTTTGGAGCTGGTGGATGTGGATAAATCACATCTTTCATCACAAAATTACCTTGTTGATCTATTAGTGCCAATTTACATCCAGTACGATAGGCTGGGTCTACACCTAAAATCATTTTTTCTTTTAAAGGTGCTTGTAATAGTAGATTTCTTAGATTTTCTCCAAATACGACTATTGCTTGTTCTTCAGCGATTTTTGTTAATTCACTACGAATTTCTCTTTCAATTGAAGGGGCAATTAAGCGATGATATGCATCTTTAATCACTTGATTTAATAAAGTATCTACAACTGTAGGTTGCGTAATAATTTGTTTCGCTAAATATACATAGAATTTTTCGGCTTCAATTTGTAAGTCTACTTTTAAAATTTCTGATTTTTCTCCACGATTTATTGCTAATACACGATGAGGTAAAATTTTAGCTAAACGTTCTTGATAATCATAATACATTTGATAAGTGGCTTGTTCATCTTTTTCTTCACCTTGTTTTTTTAAAGTTGTAACTAGCCAACCTTGACTTAATGTACCTTGTAAAATATATTTTCTGTAAACCGCTTCGTCTGCGATTTTTTCTGCAATAATATCTTGTGCACCTTGTAACGCAATTTCTTCGTTCTCTACTTCATCAGTAATATATTTCGCTACTGTATCGGCTAATTGCTTTTTATTTTGTGGTAAAGTTAATAAATAATCCGCTAATGGTTGTAAACCTTTTTCTTTAGCTATTGTGGCACGCGTACGTTTTTTCTTTTTGAAAGGACGATATAAATCTTCTACACGTTGTAATTGTGTTTGTAGCATAATTTGTTGAGATAATTCTTCAGTTAATTGACCTTGTTCATCAATTAAACGTATAACTTCTTCTTTACGTTTATTTAATTGTGTAATGTACTGGTAACTTTCTTCGATATGTTTAATTTGAATTTCATCTAAGCTACCTGTCATTTCTTTACGATATCTTGCTATGAAAGGTACTGTATTATCTTGTTGTAATAAATCAATAACTGCTGCAACTTGTTTTTGTGATATTTTTGTCAGCTGACTAACTTGTTGAATAATTGACATGGTACTCCTCTTTCTTGTCTAAATAAGTAAATCATTAACGATTTTAACACATTGATTATTTAAAAAATATCTACGTGGTAAACGTTTCGATAAACCACATAAAATTTCATAATTAATTGTATTAGCATAATTTGCAACTTCATCACATGTAATTGTTAAACCAGATTGTTGTCCAATTAATGTAACTGGCGTATGTATTGGATAATCTTGCGATACTGCAACCATACATTGATCCATACATATTCGCCCTACAATTTCACCTTTTTCTTCACCGACAATCACTGACATACCTTGCATACGACGTAGCCAACCATCGGCATAACCAATGGGTAATGTTACAATGTGAGTAGGTTGTTCTACAGTATAAGTCGCACCATAACTTACTGTGTCACCTTTTAATAATTGCTTGCTTTGTACAACATGTGTTTTCAACTGTAATGCTGGAAGTAATTGATTAAAAATTGTATTTTCATAAACATAATTTGACGGATAGTAGCCATATAAGGCAATACCATATCTATAAGCATTACAAATTTCCATATCTAACGATAATAATGTACTTGCTGAATTTTGTGCATGAATATATTCTAATGATAAATATGATTGAACAAATTCCAATAATTGTTTAAATTTTTGATATTGTTGTTGCGTTAACTGTGTATTTGGTTCATCTGCGCTTGCAAAATGAGTAAATAGACCTGTTATCACAATCATATTTGTTGATTGTGATAATTTTATGACTTGCTCTAATTGCTGTTGATTTTGTAAACCTATACGTCCCATGCCCGTATCTAACTTAATATGAAATTTAACAGGAACTGTTAAATAGGGTAAAGCTTCCTCTAGCCATGTAACAGATGGAATAGTTAATGTAATTTCATATTGATGTGCAAGTTCAATGTCTCTTGGTGGAATAACACCTAAAATTAAAATAGGTGTTGTAATTTGTGCTCTTCTTAATTCAATTGCTTCATCTAAAGTAGCAACCGCAAACATATCAATATTTGTAGTTTCTAAAAATTTAGTAATTGTTTTGCTTCCTAAACCATAACAATCCGCTTTAACTACGGCAATTATTTTTTTATTACGATACTGTTTGCGAATCATTGTTACATTATGTAAAATGGCACTCAAATCAATATCAATATAACTTGATCGATAAAAACTGTCCATGTTTTCACTCCTTAAATTTCTTCAATAACCACCATTGCTATTGCTTGTGTCACATGATGTGAAATTGATAGCCAAACTTTATCATTTTGACATAAAATTTGTGGTGCGCCTTGAGAATTGTTAATAATTACAATTTCTTGAAAATTAATGCCTTGACTAATTCCAGTACCAAGTGCTTTGACAAATGCTTCTTTAGCTGCATATCTTCCTGCTAAAAATTCTATTTGACGTTTTTTTGACTTGAATTGTTGATATTGTTGATATTCTACTTCACTTAAAATACGTTGTGCAAACTTTGGTTGTTTTTCTTGTATTTTTGTTAATGTAGGAATATCTACTATGTCTGTACCAATACCTTTAATCATTATATCGCCCTTTATCTAATGTTTGTTCAATTTCTTTAATTAAATTTTGTCTTTTTTGTCTTTTTTGACGTACTTGTGATAAACGTTCAGTATATTGTTCTACTATATTATCAGAAGTACTGATTATTTTTTGTTGTAATTGTACATTTTCATCAACCACCACAAAAGTCCAAAAAGAAATAGCAGCTAAATACTGTTCGCCTGTTAGTATATTTTCACCAATAACTTTAGCAAATACTTCAATGGAACGATTACCACTGCCTGTGACATATGATTCTAAATAAACAATATCATCTAATTTTATAGGTTGAACAAAATACAAATCATCAATTGACGCAGTGACTGCTTTTTGCCTACAAAATTTTGATGCACTAATTGAAGTTAACTCATCTAACCAAGCTGTTAAATTACCACCGAAAAGAAAACCGTAACTATTGCAATCAGAGGGAAGTACTCTACGTGTTTGTGTAACAAGAGTGGTTTTAGATTCAATAAACTGCATATTTTTCTCCTAATCTTCTAGGTCATAATAAATTTTATAATATCGCAAACCTTTTTGTTCATCATAACCTTGTTCTATACGTTCTGTATTACTTGTAATTTCTCGTTTAATTTTAATTTCAATACTATTATCTAAAACAATTTGTTTTTTAAAATGTTTTTTAGCTTTTTTTACTGCTTTATCAGCAATATCAAATTGATCTGGAATAACGACATCTGTTTGTTGTGTGATATAACTTTTAAATTGTGCACCGAGTTGTTCATCTTCAAATACCTGCTCTACAAAATCTTCTATCTCAAAATTTTGATGATGTTCGAAATAATTAACTGATTGATCTAATAATGTTAATTTCTCTTTAGCTGGTAATTGATGATTAATATCTTCAATAAAATATTGACAATTATCTAATAAAGTTGTTGTCAAATGAAAATCATTATTATCAATTTTTAAATTTAAGAATTGTTCTTTCCAATATTGTGCATCATTTGTTGCTTTATCTAGCATGAAAACTTTTGTTGGTATTTTCTGACCCATATCACAAATTAAACAGCCTTTATCTAGTTTAGTAATATTTGTCCCTTGAAAATAATTTAAATTAAAGTAAGCTTCTTCATTAGCTACATTAATATAATTATCTTTTTTCTCTCCTTTGAAGATACCTACAATATTAGTTTTAATATTATCAATTGTCGCATTTTCTATATAAGCTACATAAAGTTCGCCAGATTTAATATTTGGATGATCTGCTACATCATATAGATGTTGTGCCATATTTTTAGAAATATCAACAAAAGTTTCTTGAGAATCAAATAATTGTTTCGTAAAATGATAAATTTCATTTAATTCTACATCACTAGAATGATGAAAATGATAACTTTCTTCAAATTTAAATGATGAGAAAAAATAAGATTTTAAATAATCATTGGCAATCGCACTATCTAATGGCACACAAAAATCTGATAAAATGATTGGTTGTTCTTGTGTTTTATTGCCCACACTATGCACAATCAAATTTTTAATATGCGCTTCAAAAAAATTATTCATACTATCTCCTAAGTTTCTAATTGAATTGTTATTTCATTTAAATGATAATGATTTAATGACGCAACTAAACTATGTAATTTATGTTGATAGTCATCACGATGATCAATATTGTCTACTTTAACATGACACGTTAATATTTTATAATCTTGATTTAATTGCCATACATGTAAATGTCGTACACTAATAACAAAATCATGTTGCAATAGTATGCGTCTAATTTTTATAATGTTAACTTGTTTAGGTACATTTTGCATTAAAATTTGAATAGATTGTTTTAATACATAAAATGCACTTCTCAGTATTATAAATGACACGATCACACTGGCCACCGTATCTGCCCAATGCCAATTGAAAAACATAACTAATAAAGCTGCTATAATTGCACCTACTGAACCTAACATATCTGCTAGCACATGAAGAAAGGCTGCTCGAACATTTAAATTATCTTCAACATCACCATATAGCCACATTAAACTTGCCACGATGATATTTACAATTAAACCAATAATAGCAATAATTAACATCGTTTTAGATAAAATTTCAGGTGCTAAAAAAATACGTTCTATCGCTTCGTAAGCAATATAAAAAGCAATAATAAATAATAAAATACCATTGAAAGCTGCTGCTAATATTTCAGAACGCCCATATCCAAACGTATTATATCGATCAGATTTTTTCTGACTTAATACACTTGCTAAAACTGCTAACCCTAAAGAAAAGGCATCTGTCAACATATGACCAGCATCAGCAATTAAAGCTAAACTGTTAGAAATATAACCACCAATCAACTCTACATACATAAATAATGTAATTAAAACAAAGCTAATCCATAAAACTTTTCGATTATTTGGTACATGACTATGATGATGATCATGATGGTGGTGATGATGACACGAATGTTTTGACATTGATTCTCCTTCTTTCTAAATAACATATTTTCTATTGTATCATAAAATATTCATTAATCTCTAACAATATCATGTTACAAACTCTATTAATTATCTTAAATAAAAATCAATACTCATTATATAAATAATGAATATTGATTTTATTAATTGAATACGACTATCTATATAAATAGCTATTCTTTAATATGATGTTTATTTACTATATTTTAAAACAATTTGTCCACATACTGTTTCTAAATCAATTGCCGTATTAGCATTTTTATCTTTAGGCACCATCATTAAAGTACTCATTTTTCCTGATTTATTATTTAACTTAGTGTATTGTGCGTCATCCATACTGTCTATTGTTCCAAATTTAGTTTTAGCTGTTGCATTAAAAATCACTTGTGGTACAATGTTAGCTACAATTTGCCCCATTGTTGTTTGAGCTTGTACTGATTTAGATTGTGGATAAATTGATAATTCAATGCGACCATTTGTTGTTTTATTATGAATATTTTCAGCAACAACATTAGTATAAATCAAACCATTTACTGAAGTTAAATTTAAGTGTCCTACTAAACTATTAGTATAGCGAATATAACCATGTACTGAATTTAATTGTGCAATTTCTGCTGGCACTTTATTCACAGAAATTTTACCACCTGTTGTTTCTAAATTTAATGTTTTTACACCTATTCCTTCAACAAATAAACTACCATATAACGCATTCAATTTAAGTTTTGTAAAACTTGTGTTTTTTGGACATAATACTTCAATTTTAGTTTTAACAAAATTATGATGACTCTTAATCGTTAATTTATTATCTTGTTGTTGTATTTGATAATAAGCTTTTTCTTCAATTTTACCACTTAAAGGTACCGCTTCTACACGTAAGGTAGGTTTAAATACTTCATTAGATTCTATAATTTTAATGAATCCTTGTGCAATATCAAATTCTAATTCTTCAATTTCATCTGTTAAATTCATGACATCAGACTGTGCTTTTTTACCAGTTATATTAATATATTCTTGTGTTTCAACTGTATTTTTAACTGTTTCTACACTTTCTTTTAAAGTATTAAAAATATCTCCTACAATTCTAGTACCTTGTTTTAAAAAGTCATTAAAATCGAAACTTGATATATCATCATCTGCGACAGCTCTACGTGCTGATTCTTCCGCTTCTTTAGAAATATTTTGAGTTGATTTAGTAAATTCAGTTTCTTCTGTATGAGAGGTTGAATCATCCAGTTGTTTTAATAATGCTATTGCTTCTTCTGCTGTAATATGACCTTGTTCTAATAATTGTAAAATTTTTTCTCTTGATAGCATGTACATATCCCCTTTTCATTATTAAATTCTATTTGATTATATACGAAAACCCGATATAAATATATCGGGCTTTTGTAGTATCTTTAATCATTATTTAGTTGGATGTAATAATGGGGCTAAATATTTAGCTGTATAACTTAATTGATTGTTAATTAATTCTTCTGGTGTACCTTTGGCGATAACAGTTCCTCCACCATTACCCCCTTCGGGTCCCATATCAATAATATAGTCGGCCGTTTTAATAACTTCTAAGTTATGTTCAATAATAATAACTGTATCTCCATTATCAACTAATCGTTGTAATACCACTAATAATCTTGAAATATCATCAACATGTAAACCAGTCGTTGGTTCATCAAGAATATAAACTGTTTTACCAGATGAACGTCGATAAAGTTCAGATGCCAATTTCACACGCTGTGCTTCACCACCTGATAAAGTAGTTGAACTTTGGCCTAATTGTACATAGCCTAATCCTACATCTACTAATGTTTGTAATTTTCTAGCAATACGTGGTTGATTTTCAAAGAAATAACATGCTTCTTCTACTGTCATTGCTAAAACATCTGCTATATTTTTACCTTTATATTTTACTTCTAAAGTTTCTTGATTATAACGTTTTCCTTCGCAAATTTCACAAGGTACATAAACATCTGGTAAAAAATGCATTTCAATTTTTAAAATACCATCACCATTACATGCCTCGCATCGACCGCCATTAATATTAAAACTAAAACGTCCTTTTTTATAACCTCTAACTTTAGCTTCATTAGTTTCTGCAAACAATGTACGAATATCATCAAAAACACCTGTGTAAGTAGCTGGATTAGAACGTGGTGTACGTCCAATTGGTGATTGATCAATATCTACTACTTTTTCTAAAGTTTCTATACCTGTTACTGATTTTACACCTTTAGCACCATGGACAGCGCCATTTAATTGGTGTGCTAAAGTTTTATATAAAATTTCATTTACTAATGTTGATTTACCTGAACCAGATACACCTGTCACACAAGTCATGACACCAATTGGAAAATTGACATCAATATTTTTTAAATTATTAGTTTTGGCACCCTTCACCTTCATCCAACCTGTTGGTTGACGACGTATTGATGGTACGGGAATAAATTTCTTACCTGATAAATAAGCACCTGTTAATGATTTCTTATTACGCATCACTTGTTTGGGTGTACCTGCTGCTATAATTTCACCACCATGCACCCCTGCACCCGGACCAATATCAATTAAATAATCCGCAATACGCATCGTATCTTCATCATGCTCAACTACAATTAATGTATTTCCTAAATCTCTCATTGATTGTAATGTTGCAATTAAACGATCATTATCTCTTTGATGTAGACCAATTGAAGGTTCATCCAAAATATATAATACACCCGTTAATCTTGAACCTATTTGTGTCGCTAAACGAATACGTTGTGCTTCACCACCTGATAATGTACCTGATGCACGATTTAATGTTAAATAATCTAAACCAACATTTTCTAAAAATGATAAGCGTTCATTAATTTCTTTTAATATTGCCTTGGCAATAAACATATCTGTATCAGATAAAGTCAGTCGTTCAAAAAAAGCTAATGCTTCTTTAATAGAAAATTGCGTAATTTGTGCTATATTATGACCATTAACTTGCACCGCTAAAATCATTGGTTTCAAACGATCGCCATGACATTCTTGACATATTTGTTCAGCCATATATTTAGATAATTGTTCACGACTATATGAAGAATCATTGTAACGACGTTCTATATTACGAATAATGCCTTCGAATGGTGCAATTTTTCGTTTAGCTTGACCGTTCATCCCTATATATTCAAAAGTTACTTCTTCATTGCCACTTCCGTAAAACAAAATATCTTGTTCTTTTTTAGTTAGATTTTTAAAAGGTATGTCCATATTGATGGCATACTGTTTACATACAGATCTTAATAATTCTGGATAATAATTATGTGTCGCACCTGCCCATGGTTTAAGTGCCCCTTCATTTAAAGATAGTGTTTCATCTGGCACAACTTCTGCTAAATTAACACGCATTTTCATACCTAAACCGTCACAAGCATGACAGGCACCTAAAGGATTATTGAACGAGAACATACGTGGTTCTAATTCACCAATTGAAAAACCACATATTGGACAAGCATGTTTACTAGAAAAAGTGAGTTCTTCACCACCTATAATTTCTACTTTCACTTGACCTGCTGTTAATTTTAATACTGTTTCAAATGAATCGGCTAATCGACTTTCAATTCCTTCTTTAACAACAATTCTATCAACTACAATATCAATATCATGTTTTTTATTTTTATCCAATACAATATCATCATCTAAATCACGTGTTTCGCCATCCACTCTAACTCTGACAAACCCTTCTTTTTTGATATCTTCTAAAGTTTTAACATGCGTTCCCTTTCGTGCAATGACAACTGGTGCTAAAATTTGTATACGTGTTTTTTCAGGTAGTGCCATAATTCTATCTACCATTTGACTAATTGTTTGAGAGGTAATTTCTATATGATGATTCGGACAAAATGGATGTCCTACACGCGCATATAATAATCGTAAATAATCATAAATTTCGGTTACTGTCGCAACTGTCGAACGTGGATTTTTTGACGTTGTTTTTTGATCAATTGAAATGGCTGGTGATAAACCTTCAATTGTATCTACATCTGGTTTATCCATCTGCCCTAAAAATTGACGTGCATAAGCACTTAAACTTTCGACATAACGACGCTGACCTTCTGCATAAATAGTATCAAAAGCTAATGATGACTTACCAGAACCTGATAAACCTGTCATAACGACTAATTTATTACGTGGAATAGCTATATCAACATTTTTTAAATTATTAGCTCTTGCACCTTTAATAATAATTTTATCTTTCATAAGTATCTCCTAAATATAATCTGATCAGTATAATATTATCAGTATAGCATATCTCAAGATGAGATGATATAAATATAACTACAAAAAAACTTTAGTACACTATATTATGCACTAAAGTTTTTTACTTTATTATTTTTTAAAAATACCGAAAGGTTTACCGATTTTTACAAACTCATAACCAAAATGAGCATTTAATAATGTTGCTGCTGAACCATAGAATGATACTATAGAAATTAATAATTCACTATAAGCAGCTAATGTATGCATAGCATGTTTAGCAATACCTAAAGTTGATAAACTTAAACCTATAAATAAGAAATCTATTAAAACAAAAATAATAAATAAGACTTTGTTTGTTTCCATGGCACCAATTGTCATGAATAATGTAAAAATTAAATAACCTATAAATGCAAAACCTAATTGTTTAACATCACCAGTAGCTAATTTTTCGCCAAATACACCATGTTGCATTAACCATGTTGTTGCGACACCAAACCAAAATAATCCGTATGCACCAAAAGCGGTTGCACCAAAAACATTTTGACGTTTTGTATCTTCAATACAAGCATATATTTGTGCCAATCCACCTAAAAATATTGCCCAAGGAATAATAAATGATGTTGCTTCTGTCCACCCTAATTTTTGAGATGAGGCAACTAATGTTACGATTGCTAATCCAAATAAACCTAATGATGATGGATCTGAATTTAAAATTTTAACTTCATTGCGTTGCATAAAAAATCCTCCTAATATTAATAAAACCTTATAAAAAGTAACAAAAATAAAGTCTTTTGTCAATTAGATAATTAATACTTTATGGATAATTTCATCATAATTAATGATTATTTAACAACTCTTCGAATATGTGATAATTCTTTTTGATAAACCGTACCTTTTAAATCCATAATTTCAACTGGTGTTGTAACATTAGGTGCATGAAGCATTTTATCTTGACCTAAATAAATACCTACATGATGAATGATACCTTGTTGATTCGTAAATAATAATATATCACCAGGTAAAGCATCATTATAATTTTCTATATTTTGACCTATTTCGGCTTGTTGTGGTGTATCTCTAGGTAATTGAATATCCATTAATCTATATAAAGTATAAACTAAACCACTACAATCAAATCCTTCACTACTAATACCTGCCCAAATATATCTAGTGCCTACTAATTGCTTCCCTGTTTGTAACATCTCTTCTAATGTCAGAGGTTGTTTAATATCTTTTGCATCTTGTTTACTAATCGTCATAGTGCCATTTAAAGTAACAACTTCATAATTATCATTATTCTCTTTAATCACTGGTATATATGTTCCCATAGAAAATTTATTATTTTGTTGTTCGACACTTGGTTTTGTAATAACAATTTGTTGAGATGTTGGTACATAAGATTCAGGAATATCACTTAAATCTGAAGCAAAGACCCAACCTTCATAACCTAATTTATTAGAACGATTAGGTTGCTGTAATGCAACGACTTTCGCATAATCACCTTTAGTTTCTAAAACTTCTACTACATCATTATATAATAATTCAGAATCAACTAATTGCTCATCAAATAATTGAATATATTCAGCATCTGTTAATTGATAATTTACATGTTTTGTCGAGTGTAATAATAGTTTATTTTTTAATGCATTTGTTTCTGGTGTTTTAAATAAAAATGTTGAAAAACGATTAATCATCTTTTTATTTGATGTTGGTTGCCATTGATGATTAATAGCAACTTTTTTCTCTTTAACTATTTCATCTGATTGATGATGATTAGATAAATAACATGCACTATAAATAATAGAACATAAGAAAATAAAAACATATAAACCTAAAATTAAAAACTTATATTTTTTAAACCACATTATACTCATCCTTTTGTTATTTTTGTAACGATATTGTAACATAAAATAAATAAAAATGATATATAAAATATCATTTTTATTTATCAATTGCTTTTAATTCAATTAATTTATCTCTTAATTTCGCAGCATTTTCAAAGTCCATAGCTTTAGCCGCTTCTTTCATTGCTATTTCTGTTTCAACGATTAATTGTTCAAGATTATCTATTGTTACTGTGTCTTCAATAATTTCTTCTGGTGTTTCAGTTGCACTAATATTGTCACGAATAGCTTTAATAACAGTTTTAGGTACAATGTCATGTTTTTTATTATATGCTTCTTGTATAGCACGACGACGTGCTGTTTCTTCTATTGCTACTTGCATTGAACGTGTTACATTGTCACCATACATAATCACACGACCATTTTCATTTCGAGCTGCACGACCGATAATCTGAATTAAAGCACGTTCTCCTCGTAAAAATCCTTCTTTATCTGCATCTAAAATAGCTACTAACGAGACTTCTGGTAAATCTAATCCCTCTCTTAATAAATTAATACCTATTAATACATCAAATACACCTAAACGTAAATCTCTTAATATTTCAGTACGTTCTAATGTTTTAATGTCAGAATGTAAATACTGTACTTTGATACCATGTTCTTTAAAATATGTCGTTAAATCTTCGGCCATTCTCTTAGTTAATGTTGTCACTAAGACACGGTCACCTTTATTAATCGTCATTTGAATTTCATCAATTAAATCATCGACCTGATGTTTAGTAGGACGCACTTCAATAATAGGATCTAATAAACCTGTTGGTCGAATAATTTGTTCTACCATAGTTGGACAGTGTTCAATTTCATAAGGACCTGGTGTTGCTGAAAAATAAATACATTGATGTGTACGTTGCTCAAATTCATCAAATTTTAATGGACGATTATCTAATGCTGAAGGTAATCTGAAACCATGATCAACTAAAACTTGTTTTCTCGCACGGTCACCATTATACATTCCTCTTACTTGTGGTAATGTCACGTGTGATTCATCAACGAATAATAGCCAATCATCTCCAAAATAATCTAATAAAGTATAAGGTGTTGAACCGATAGGTCTATTTGTTAAATGAACAGAATAATTTTCAACACCTGAACAAAAACCCATTTCTTGAAGCATTTCTATATCATAATTCGTACGTTGTGCTAAACGCTGCGCTTCTAATAATTTATTTTCTTTTTCAAACAACTCTAATTGTTGATGTAATTCGTTTTCAATGCGTTCAATAGCAACTGTCATTTTTTCATTGCCGGTAACAAAGTGTGAAGCTGGATAAATTGCGACATGTTTTCGTTCAGCTAAAACTTCACCTGTAAGATAATCAATTTCACGAATACGTTCTATTTCATCACCAAAAAATTCAATACGTAAGCACTGTTCATCGCGTGAAGCTGGAAAAATTTCAACAACATCTCCTCTCACTCGAAAAGTACCACGTTTAAAATCAATATCATTTCTTTGATATTGTGTATCTACTAAGCGATGTAATAATTGATTTCTACTAATTTCTTGTCCTAAACGAAGAGAAACTACTAAATTTTTATACTCTTCAGGAGAACCTAAACCATAAATACAACTAACTGAAGCAATAATAATGACATCATCTCGTTCAAATAATGATGATGTAGCACTATGTCTCAATTTATCAATTTCATCATTCACAGATGAATCTTTTTCGATATAAGTATCTGTTTGTGGCACATATGCTTCAGGTTGGTAATAATCATAATAAGACACAAAATATTCGACACGATTATTAGGAAAAAATGATTTAAACTCACTATACAACTGACCTGCTAATGTTTTATTATGTGCAAGAATCAATGTTGGTTTACCAACTTGTTGAATAATATTAGACATTGTAAAGGTTTTTCCTGTACCTGTTCCACCTAACAATGTTTGATGTTTTTTTCCATTTTTTACGCCGTCTACTAATGATTTTATTGCTTGGACTTGATCGCCAGCAGGTTTAAAAGGTGCAACTAATTCAAAATCATGATGTTCTGTCATTTTATTTCCTCCATTAATCTCGTATGAAATATTATATCATATAACTAAAAAATGATTGACTATCATGTCTTAATTATTTACTAAGTATCTATTGCATAGTTCAAAATCCTATGGGGGTCAAGAAGGTTTAAAGCCTTTAAAATAAAAAATAGGCTACATCGCAATTAATTCCTAAGTAAATATAATTGATAATTCAAAATATACGGTGTATATTAGAAGTAATTATGTATGGAGGAGGTATAGATAGTATGAAAATTAATAAATATTATTTATTATTAATCGCTAGTATTGTTTGGCTTATTGCTGGAGCAAATGTACTCAATATAGGTCTTCAACTTTATTCAGCATATATCAGCGTTATAAATATTATTTTATCTATTATCATTTTTTTAATTTTCTGGTTAAAAGTTTTTAATCCACTTGTTAATAAACATACACAACGTATTACTAGTTATACAATATTACAACAACCCATTTATAATTTTTTTGATAAAAAAAGTTTTATAATTATGGCTTTCATGATTACTTTGGGTGTTGTGATACGTGTTTTTCATTTAGCACCTGAACGCTTTATTGCTATTTTTTATAGTGGTTTAGGTAGTGCTTTAACATTAGCTGGTTTAAAATTTTTATATCAATTTTTTAAATATCGTAATTAAAATTATTAAAGATGACATCATTTCTAAAATGATGTTGTTTTTTTATTACTATTACTATAAAAATCA
>NZ_JBZXTS010000032.1:0-15428 GCF_058895785.1 Staphylococcus sp. B1(2026) | reverse complement strand
ATAGGCTACATCGCAATTAATTCCTTATACTATCTCATTGTCAAACATAATAAGTTATAGTACACTTTTAACATTACTAAAAATATTAAATGGAGTACTAGTCATGTCTATAAAACAATTATTACTTGTCGTTATCGTATTATTTATACTAATTAAACTTAATGCTTATTTTTATATGCTACCTAGTTTAATTGCAATATTATATTTTATTAAATTCAAACCACATAAATTTTATAGAAATTTATACATCATCATAACAATAATTTCTCTAATTTTCTTAAATAACAACAATACAAATTATTCATCTACAATCGTTTATGAACAAATCAAAACAACTAATCAGAATGATAAAGTGTTAAAAGAAGCTGGTGTCTTATCTTTCAAAAAAGAAAAACAACTCATATTAAATAATTTTGATAGCTTAAAACGTGCAACGGGTGCACATATTCAATTACAAAATAAAGATAAACCTACAAAAAAACGTAATGAAAAATTAAAATTTAACCCTGTAGGCTGGCATAATTATAAATTTTATTATGGTGATGGCAAAAATGAAGCTTGGTTAATGAATCGTGGTCATTTAATAAGTTATCAATTTAGTGGTTTAAATGATGAGGGGAAAAATTTAGTACCTATGACTGCTTGGCTAAATGCTGGTAATTTCATTGGCATGGATGATACTAATATTGATAGCATGTTGTTTTATGAAAATAAATTAGGACATTGGTTAACTAAATTTCCAGATTATTGGCTTGATTATAAAGTCACACCCCTTTATCAAAATAATGAACTTATACCTAGAAAAATAGAACTTAAATATGTCGGACTTGATAATAATGGAAAATTAATCCCTATTGATATTGGTGGACGTTCAACACAAGATAAATTTGGTATTAATACAGTCATTTTAGAAAATATGTCACCTAATGCCATTATAGATTACGCAGCAGGTACTGCTCAAAATACTGTAGCACAATTTGTACCACCCGTTCCTGTTGCACCTGCACCACCAGCTAATGTCATACCTGCTGACCAAGTACCACAAGAACAAATACCAGAAGATAGAATTGTTTATGTTGCAAATCACGGTAAATCTAAAGCATACTGGTATAGTACAAGTAATATGCCTTCAAATACTAATATGAGTAAGGTTATTGAAATGTCCGAATCAGAAGCATTATCATTAGGTAAACATCACTCTAAGAACGAATAAAATTAAATAAACTCGGAAAGCCGATGACTTTCCGAGTTTTTATCTATGACCACTACTTATATACGTAAATTATAACCTATTTTAGGACGATTCGCTTGATGCGTTATTATTTGTTCTCGTTCAATTTTTCGTAACTCTGATACTGTACATGTTGTCGATTCAAATAATATTTCTTGTTGAATTGCCCAACTATTATATTTTTTACGCCAATTATCACAATCTATTTGTAATTGTTGATTAGTCGAACTCCCTAAATATTGCCAAGGACATGGCGTTTTAGAAAAATCTATGCCTATGTATATTTTTCCATTTGGATAAGTAATTTTATAAACATACCAATTTGCATGCATAATATCTCTTCTTTCTTTGATACTAAGATCATTCTTTTATGAGAATACTAATTCATATTATAAAATGAATTGTTCATGTTCAGTAAAAAAAGAATGTGTTAACTCTCTCCATCTTGTTTTATGAAATTTAAATGCTAATAGTGGTGACAAACCATATTGACCTAATGAATAACCATCATTCACTTCAACAATTAACGTTTGATTTTGACTTGTTACACCGATATCTAAAGCATAGGCACTTGGTGAATTTTTCCACGCAGCAATAGCTTCATCAATTACACGAGCATCATATTGATAATGATAGTCACCTTTATATGGTCTAACATCTATAACTTGATTATTTAAAATAAAACAACGCCATTCAGCCATAAACTCTACCGCTTCTGAAATCCATATTGGATAATCACCATCCACTTTAATACCTATTAAATCATTCATATGATTAATAATTTTACCATTAAACATTTTTGATCCTGCTAACGGTTTAATAAATTTCCCTAAATTATCACTATTATTTAAAATATCACTAAACTTACCTTGTTTAAGTTTACGACCATAAAATTCTTTTAATGCTTCTGGATAATCATAAGTTGGAAATTCAATTTTTATAGCTTTTAATAATTGTCTGGTTTCAGCAATATAGTCACACACTATATCTTCTTGAGTTAAAATTGATAATTGTTTCCAATCTTGATAAGTAACAACTTCTTCACCCATCAAATAAGCACCGATATGAACACTGTATTTATTCATACTCACTTCAGATATAGGGCCAATATCTCTAATGTAAACAACCATTAATCTTCTCCTTAATATTAAATTATTAATTATAGCGTAATAAAAAATTCCTAAGTACTTACACTCAAAATTTTTTTATTATTTATACTATTTCTTTTCTATCAACGCCACGCATTCCACATGCACGGTTTGTGGAAACATATCTACTGGTTGAATATATTTTGTTTCATAACCTTTTGAGGCAAATAATTTCAAATCACGTGCTAATGTAGCTGGATTGCAACTGACATAAACAATACTTCTTGGCTTAACATTAACTGCTACTTCGATAAATGTACTATCTAAACCTTTACGTGGCGGATCTACAATAATCACATTGGGTTTAATACCTGCTTTAATCCATTGTGGCATTAATGTTTCTGCTTTACCTACTTCAAAAGTTAAATTAGTTAATTGATTTAACTTAGCATTGTCACGTGCCATTTGAATTGCAGATTCAACTACTTCTACCCCATAAACATGTTTAACTTGATTAGCTAAACAAATACCAATTGTACCGATACCACAGTAAGCATCAATTACAACATCTGTAGATTTTAATTGTGCGGCTTTAATAGCTTCTTGATATAGAACTTCTGTTTGTGCATGATTTACTTGATAAAATGATTGAGAACTAATGTTGAACGTATAGCCTAATAATTTATCTTTAATGCTATCTTTACCATAAAGTACTTTAGTTATTTCACCCATGATTACATTAGTGCGCTTAGTATTAATATTTTGAACAATACTGACAACATTTGGTATTTTTTGAATAATGCTGTCAACAATGATTTTCATAGCTGGTAATTTTTGTTGACGTGTTACTAACACAATTTGTAATTGTTGCATGGCAACACCTTTACGTACAACGATATGACGTAATTGCCCACTATGATGTGCTTCATTATAAGCTACAATATCATGTTGCTGTAAAATCTGACGTAATGTAATAATCGCCTGGTCAATTTCTGGGTCTTGGATGATAAAATCATCCATTGGAATTAATGTATGTGAATTTTTACGATAAAAACCTGTAATTAACTCACCATCTTGTTGACCTACTGGAATTTGTGCTTTATTTCGATAACCTATTTGTTGCGTAGCACCTAAGGTAGAATAAACTGGTACTTGTGGTAATTGTGCCACTTTATTCATCACATTTTGAACTTGTTGTTGTTTAAATACTAATTGTGTATCGTAAGTCATATGTTGTAAAGGCATTGTACCTACCCATGTGCCTTTTTCATCTTTAATAGCCACACGATTTGGTGAAGTGGTTAAATGTTCAACGATTCTACCATAACCAAAATTTTTACCTACTTTTATAATTTTAATAGTCGCTTGTTCTTGCGGTAACGCATTTTCTACAAATATAGGGAAATTATCAATTTTACATACACCTAATCCTTCATGTGTTAAATCGATAAATTCTACTGTATATTGCTCATTTTTTTTAATTGTCATATTGACCTCTCTCTATATTAAATATTGTAACCATGTTGACCATTCATATATTTCATACAACGCATTACTTACTAAACTCCCTACAGCAATACTAACAAATAATAACAATAATTGAATTTGTTGTAAGTGCCCTTTTTTAAATATCTGCTCAATACGTAGTGACTGTAAAGCACGATAAGTTAAAATAATACATACCATATGCATCAGAATGTGCATCATACCGGTCATTGCTTGGTGAATTGCCATAGCTTAACTCCTCTTAATTAAGTTATACTCAGTGTAACATAAATGAGATTAAATTCAACCACCACTATCCAATCATCTTTTTTATTGATATGATAATATTACATAATTTTAAGGAGAAGCATGATGAAAGCAATTGTATTCACAACATCTGGTGACTATTATCAATCACCTGTTTTTGGGTGTTGTTTTATTGAAGATGTACCCTATATTATCGTATTTAATCAAACTAAAACAAACTTAATTTTACAATCTATTTGGGTCTACCAACACCATCAAATAATTACCCTTATTAAATTTATCGACTATAATACTAAACATTGGATAGTGAATGAAGCACTTGACTATGCAACGATTGATTTTTTATATAACATCGACCTTATTACAGCCATCTCAAAAAATACTTTACCAAACTATTTATTAGAAAAATGTTTATCCGAACTTAAAAGTCATTTAGATTTTAATTTTACAATAACAACTCAAACTGATATTCATAATTTTTATACTATTACCAATCAATTAGAAGATGCTTATATTCATACTATTCATTATAAACAAGATCAAATTGCCATTGTTTTTGAAGGGCTCATGAGCTGTGCGATTGAAATCACTTTTATAGGTCAGCCAGAATTTCACGCTATTTTCAATCAACAAGAAGAATATTGGAATAGTTGTACATTACTTATAAAAAACAATTTCATTGCTCTAATTAAAGATAAAATAGATGCTTTTACTCATTTGAAAGATTATACTGTGTGGTTTAAAGGTACAGAAGTGCATTATCGTATTATTCCTAAACTAGCTACTTATCACCATGATATTATTTTAAATACAACACAAGGTAATATCATACTTTCACCTAAAAACAATCAAAAACAATTTTATTTTGTAGATGTTACATTTGACAATAATAGTCGACCTTACACGTATTTATGCTCTGATGAAAGTATCACAATAGGTGATTATGTTATCGTACCCGTCGGTGCAGATTCAGATAAGAAATGCGTTCATGTAAACGATGCTTATTATGCCACAGCAGAAACATTACATTATCCTATTAATAAAATAAAAATGGTCATTAATAAAGTAGAAAATCCCCCTCTCTTCTCTGATGAACACGAAGACTTAATGCTAGACAATAATGACTTTAATTTAATTCATCAAACGATTAACACCACTAAATACACTTATGATATGAATTTCGACTCAATTAGTCAGATGATTGATCAATATAGTACATCACATGATCACAAACTTTGTGTCATAGATGTTTATTTAGAATATTATCAAATTACACATACTTACTTATGTCCCAATAAAGCATTAAATCAAGAGGATTCTATTTTAGTAGCAGTTGGTCAAAACAATATTACCATGTACGCTAAAGTTCAACGTATTTATCATGTCTATCCTGAAGAAATAACTTCTCAAATTCAGCTATTAAATGTTGTAAAATTAAATAAGCGTCATTCTAGTATAAACTAGGACGACGCTTATCATACGTTTATTTATTCATCTCAAAATTTAATTTTATTTCAAAACCTTGCTGCCATTCTGTCACTACTGACACATCTATATGTAAATCTCGGCATAATTGTTGAACTAAAAATAAACCTAAACCTGTAGATGTTTTTCTTATATCCCCTGAGTCACCCGTGAAACCTTTATCGAAAATATGTGGTTGATCACATGCTTTAACCCCTTGACCATTATCTTGAAAATGAAGTGTTAAATATTGATGATTATCACTAGTAAAAATATTTAATCTCGGTTTCTTACGACTATATTTTATCGTATTACTTATAATTTGTCCTATAATGAAATATAAACTTCGACGATCTGTAAAAACTATACCTGAAACAGCTTCAGTTATTACATCAAAAGATTTTTCATTTAATAAAGGCGCATAGTCTTCTAAAACTTCTGAAACACATGATTTAATATCAATCTCTTCAAACAAATAATCTTTATTCACACTTTTAATACGATGATATACCATCATTTGAGAAATGTTTTTATGCATTTGATTTCTAATATAATCTAATTTATAAGATAAATTATGTGGTAATTGTGTTTGATAATTGTCTAATATTAAAGTGAGTAATGACAAAGGTAGTTTTATTTCATGTAACCATGTTTCAATATAATTTTCGTAATCAATACGACGATGATTCGCCGCTTCTATTTGATTTTGATAGTGATAAATTGTATTCGCTAAATCACTAATAAGTGGCTTAGCCATTTCATTACAATTAGCTATCAGTTCATTTTCTGTTTGTTTATTAGGATCTAATAAAAAAGTTTTTAATACTTGTGCTTTTTGTTGCTCTTTTCGAATTAAATAGTAACTAATACTCACAAACAAAATAATGGTCATTAATAAAACAAGAGGTATTAATGCTTTAAAAACCGCAATATCTGCCAACCATAATAATAATGCTGTAAATAATTCAATAGCAAAGATAATAAATAACCAAGGTAAATAAGATTTAAGATACTTTAATTTATTCATGGTGATTTTCCCTTATTAATTGATAACCTATACCTCTAATACTTTTAATTTGATAAGCCATTTTTAATTGTTGCATAATTTTTTTCAGTCGAGTCATATTGACTTGCAAAGCATTATTATCAATATATTCAGTTGTTCCCCATAACTGTTGTGCTAATGTTTCTTTTGATACAATAGTCTCTTGTGAAGTTAGTAATGCAACTAATAATTTCCCTTGATTATGTGGCAAAACAATTGAAGTATGATTAATATAGAGTGTAAATGTTTGACGATCTAATAAAAAATTTACACCTTCGATTAGATTCATTCTTCCTTGATATCTTTTAATAATATTTTCAATACGTATTAGTAAACGTTCCTTTCGAAATGGTTTAGTTAGATATTCATCCGCACCTAATTGTAAAGCATAAATTTCATCTTTTAATTGTTCTCTTGAAGTTAATACTAATATAGGCATATTTACATGTTGTTTAATATTTTGACAAATTTGAAATCCATTTTCATTAGGTAAATTTAAATCAAGTAATAATAAATCTGGTTGATAGTTTAATATTTGTTGAGTAGTATCAATAAAGTATGTAATAACATCAACTTGATAATTTGCCATTTCTAACATCGTTACCAGTTCATCCCTTATAAAAATATCATCTTCAACAATTAAAATACGCTTCATATGAATACCTCTCTTTTTATTCTTCTCGTTGTGGTTGCATTAATGTTCTTAAATAACGTTTACTTTGCAATCTAACAATTTGAATGTAGATTAGTTCAACAATTATAAGTATCCCAATGGCAACACCTATTGTAGATAATTGTAGCTTAACATCATCATAATACAAAGGCATAACTTGGAATAGCAATGATTTAATAACAAAAAAACTACTTACAATAGCGATAACAACAGGTAAACCAAAATACCAATTAATTTGTTTATTTGACGCCCGACATAATAATTTATACGTTGCACCTAGATGTAGTAATGTTTGATAGTGTTTTGACATTTTTCGTTGCCCTATTAAAAATTGCGCAGCAAAAATTGTATTTACAACAATTAATAAAATTAAAGATAAATAAATTGTTAAATAACTTACTAACACTACACTAAATATTTTAAATCCTATATTTTTCAAATAACTTTCATATTTCAAATTAGTTTGATCAATTTGTTTATTTATATGCGTAATAGTTGATATTAGCCCTTGTTCTTTCACTATATTGTCATTTAAAATACCGTGAACATAAACTCCGTAATCATTTTTATTAAGATATTTATCAAACACACTATCCGACACAATAAATGATGTAAATAAATTAATCGTACCTTCTATTGCCAGAGGTAAAGATTCTAACTGATCTGTTAATATTAATTTATCTTTACCGATTGTAATTGTAGGATGCAAAGCAAGCACATTATTTACTTTTTTTTGCTCTAATCTCACATTACTATATCTATATAATGCGGCTTGATTATCAGCTAATGTAATAGGTTTCAGGCCTGCTGCTATTCTCAATTTATTATATCCTGATAAACGAATAAAATAACAATTAGCATGATTAAAACTATCTAATAACATTTCTTTTTCTCTGCCTGGCTCTAATGTTTGTATTTTATCAATAATATTATTTAATGATATTTCATGTATTGCTTTAGAACTCCCTACTCTAACTTCAAATAATTTTGAAAATTGTTTATCTACACCTACTCTTTTTAATTTATTATTAACTTGATCTAATGATAAATTATTTTTTGGTGTTGATTGATCATAAATAAATGTATAATCAATCGTACGTGGTGTATTGTTAGTAACTACTGATAATGCTCTTTCTACACTTATTAAACAAACTGTAACAGATATTAATAATGAACAAATAGCTAAAACTGTAGAACGATTGATTATCATTTCTTGCAATTGTCTAAAATTATAAATATGTAATGGTTTATGAGGTTTTAATTTAATTATCATAGCGATAAACATACGTAGACCATAGAAAAATAAAATAGTACCTACAACACCTAATATCATCATAACAATTAATAGATGAACATCACCCCAAGTTTTAAGTGTTAAAGCATAATGATAAGCTTTAAATAGTAATAATGAACCCAATACTAAACTGATAAAATACACATATTTAGGATAATCTCTTTTAGCACCACTAGGTGTTTGATATAGCAATGTTCTAATTTCTTTACTCACTATTTTACTACTTAAAAAAATTAATGCAATCATCTTAACAATTAAAAATCCACCTATTGTTAAACCAATTGCTTTGAGTGAAATAACAAAACTATGGTTGATAATATCTAAGCCGACTAATTTTAATGTAATTAAACTAATCACTTCTGACAAAATAATTGCAATTGGAAGACCAATCATTAAAACAAACATACTACTAAGCAATTCTTCTAGTAACATTAATATAAATAATTTACTACGTTTCATACCCAAAGTTAAATAAACACCAAATTCATGTTTTCTACTGTCGAATTGCATCGATATAGCAAAATAAACTAAAAAGAATAAAATTGCCAATGTGACACTATATAGAACTGGAATCATGTTTAAAACTTTGTTAACCGCATTGCTTTCCATTGTTTTCAAGAAAACAATAATATCTTGATGTTCTAATGCTAAAACATTATAAAATACTACAATCGCAATAATCATCGAACTAAAGTATAGTAAATTAGCTTTTCTATTTTGCCGACTATTTCTTAACACTAATTTAAACAACATTTACCTCACCCCCTGATAAAGTAGACATCACTTTTAAAATTCTATGATAAAAGTCTTGTTGTGATTCTCTTGGTCGATCTCTTCTCATTTCATGAAATAATTGACCATCTTGTATAAATAATATTCTGTGACAAAAACTTGCTGCCATAACATCATGTGTCGCCATTAAAATTGTCGACTGTTCTGATTCATTCATCAATGCTAATTTTCTCATTAATAATTTAGCATTTTTCGAATCTAATGCACCCGTTGGTTCATCAGCAAAAATAATTTTAGGATTTAAAATTAAAGCTCTCGCAGCTGCTACTCTTTGCTTTTGGCCCCCAGATAACTGATTTGTAAATTTATTTAAAATATCTTCAATTTCTAAATACTGACTAAGTAATTTCAAACGTGTTTTTTCTTCTTCACCAGATATACCATGTAATGAAACTGGTAATAACATATTTTCTTCTGCTGTTAAATTATCTAATAGCTCAAAATTTTGAAATAAATAACCTATTTCTTTTCCACGATAATATGCTAACGCTTTACTGTTCATCTTATTCAAAATTTGATTATTAATTTCTATACATCCTGCAGTTGGTTTAATAATCGTAGCTAAACAATTTAGGAGCGTTGTTTTTCCTGAACCACTACTACCCATGATTCCTAAAAATTCTCCCTCCATCACTTTAAAAGATATACTATCTAATGCTTTCGTAATATTAGATCCTTTGCCATAATATTTTTTCAACGTCTCTACTTGTAAAATTGTTTTCATTTATTTAGCCCCCTTATACTTGTTACTATTATTCTATAATGAATACGCATAAAATAACACTTACACATTATGTAAGGTTTAAATAAAAAAACCAATAATTTTCATAATGAAAATTATTGGTTGAATAACTAATTAGTTATTTTATCACAACGGCTGTTCCTGAACATGTAACCATTAACATCGTACCGGCTTCACCAAATGCTGCATAATCAAATGTCACACCAATTACAGCATTGGCACCTAATTGTTTAGCATTATCTTCTAATTCTTTTAAGGCAGATTTACGGGCAGCTAATAATTCATTTTCATAACCTTTACTGCGACCACCGAAAACATTTCTAATGCTTGCACCGATATCTTTTAAAAAATTAATACCCGAAAATACTTCTCCAAAAACAATGCTCTTATATTCTATAATATCGTGACCTTCAATTCGATCTGTTGATGTAATAATCATATTTCTCTCTCCTTATTCATAACGTAATGCTTCAATAGGGTTTAATTTACTTGCTTTACTTGCAGGTAAAATACCGAAAATAATACCAATAAGTGCTGAAAAAACAATGCTACCTATCATTACTGGTATAGAAATGACTGGCTTAATAAATTCTGAAAAAGCTATACCGATAATAGATGAAACACCAAAAGCAAGTAAAATACCGATAATCCCACCGATAATTGTTAATACAACCGCTTCTATTAAAAATTGTATCATAATTTTAGCACGTGTCGCACCTAAAGCTTTTCTCAAACCAATTTCACGTGTACGTTCCGTAACAGATACTAACATAATATTCATTACACCTATACCGCCTACTAGTAAAGAAATACTCGCAATGGCACCAACAACTGTCGTTACGACAGATAATTGACTATTAAATTCATCTTCTATAACAGATAAATCAAGAATATCATATTTCCCTTCTTTTAAACCTGCTACTGATGTTAATTTTTTAGCAGCTAATTTACCAATTTCATTAGCACGACCTACATCATCAACATGTACATAAATATTATTAATTTCAGCAGTATTAAACTCAGCGGCTACTTGTGTATTCGTCATTAATGCACTACCATCTAAATTACCATACGACATGTTACTATCTTCTTCGTAGACCCCTATTACACGATAAGCATGATCATTAATAGTAACAATTTTGTTTAATGCTTCATCTTCGTTACTAAATAAATTTTTAGCTAATGTTTTATCGACAATCATAATACGTGCAAAATGACTGAAATCACTTTCGGTATAACCACGTCCTTTAATTATTTTTATTTTCTTGACTTTAAAATAATTATTATCAATTCCTGTAATGGTTACATTATTAACTTTTTTCTTATTGTATTCCATCATACCACTGGCACTATTAGTACCGTAAGCCATATCTACACCTTGTACTGTTGTTAATTTATCCAACCACGTGTCTTGTACACTAGGCTGCTCAGGTATACCAGAATTAAAGAAATCCTTCGTATTTTGATCATCTCCCATAAAGATTAATTGCACATTATCTTTATCTTTAGATAATGTTTCAGCAATATTTTGTTTCAATCCTGTTCCAAGTGACATAATAACAATCACCGCACCTACACCTATAATAATACCTAACATGGTTAAGAACGAACGCATTTTATGTTGCATGATTGAACTAAGGGCAAACTTCCAATTTTCCATTTAAATGTCCCCCTTCGCACTATCTTCAGTGATGACACCATCTCTCAACACAATTGTTCTTTTCGCATAAGCTGCAATTTCTGGTTCGTGTGTAACCATAATAATCGTCTTACCTTCTCGATTTAAATCTGTTAGTAAATCCATAATTTGTTGACCTGTCTTAGTATCTAATGCACCTGTCGGTTCATCAGCTAAAATAATTGCTGGACTATTTACTAAAGCACGTGCAATCGCAACACGTTGCTTTTGTCCCCCTGACAATTCTGAAGGTAAGTGTTTCATACGATCTGCTAATTCTACTTTAGTTAAATATTGTTCAGCTAGTTTTTTACGTTTTGTCGTACTCATCCCTGCATAAATTAAAGGTAATTCGACATTTTGTAAAGCTGATAATTTTGATAATAAAAAGAATTGTTGAAAGACAAAACCAATCTCCTTATTTCTAACTTGTGCGAGTTGTTGCTCACTCAATTTAGATACTAATTGAGTGTTTAGCATATACGTCCCACTTGTTGGACGATCCAACAAACCAATCATATTCATTAAAGTTGATTTACCCGATCCTGATGGACCCATAATTGCTAAAAACTCGCCCTCTTCAACTTCTAAATCAATATCTTTTAAAACCCGTAAAACTTGATCACCATTACGGTAGCTTTTATTTATTTGATGTAACTTCATTAATACTGTCATTAATATTCACTTCCATTCCATCTTTCAAAGTTTCTGTTGGATTTGAAATTACGCTTTGATCTTTTGTTAATCCTTTAGTGATTTCTTGGTTAATGGCATCAGCATTACCTAATGACACCTCAACACGTTTAACCTTTTTAGTTTTATTGTCATAAATCCAAACATAATTTTTACCATCTTTTGAGACAACTGCTGTGACTGGTACTAATGTTTTATCTGCTTTATCTGTTACTTCAACTGTCACTGTAAAACCTTGTTTTAATTGCCCTAAATCACCCGTAATGGCTACTTTATACGGATATTTTGCTGCATTTGTTGTGCCCGCTTGTGCTTGTGCTTCTTTTGGATAATTAGAAATATAGCTAATTTTACCTGTCCATTTTTTATTTGGATACACTTTTGTTGTGATATTAACAGGTTGATCAACTTTTAAATTAGCTAAATCGTATTCTGATAATGAACCTTCTACTTGTAATTGACCTTCACTCACCACATGTACAATTGTTTGACTGCCTGTTGTACTTGGTGCTGTTGAAATATCTTTATTAACTTCTACGACTGTTCCATTTACTTTACTTACAACTGTTGCTTCATTTAATGCACGTGCTGCTTGATCTACTGCTGATTGTGCATCTGCATAAGCATCATTTAAATCACTTGCGCGATTTTCTAATGAAGGTGTTGCTGTAGTTGATGTTGTTGGCGTTGTTGGCGTTGTTGATGCAGCTGATGTATCTAACATACCTTCTTCATCTGTTGTTTCTGTTGGTGTTGGCGTCACTGTTGATTGCGTATAATAATTTTTATTAAATTCATTGATTTCTCTTTGAATTTTGCTTAATGCACGCTCTGCTTTATCATAATTATCTTGTAAATTTTGAGCATTATATTGAACTAAAACTTGTCCAACTGTCACTTCATCACCTGCTTGTACTTCTACTGATTCAACTGTACCTTTACCTGCTTCATAATAAACATATTGTTCATTGTTCGCTGTAATTATACCTGAAAGTAATGTCGATGAAGCTAATGAACCTTGATGTACTTTCGCTGTTTCAAAATTACCATTACTACCTGCTTTTTCTGTACTATCTTCATTTGCAAATATTGCATAAAATATTCCTGCAACAGCTAGTATTAAAACACCAATAATGCTGAATATAATCATTTTTGTACGCTTATTTTTTATCATATCGAATTTCCCCTTTGTACTATTTATATAATACAAAGATACGATACTTTCTACAATTTGTCAATTAAATATATTTTTTTTATATTTTTTTAAAATAATCATTCCTTTTATAACGAATTTATAATATATTTGACATATGGAGGTAGATAAATCAATGAGAAAAAATAGTTACACAAATCAAATTATTCGTTATTCATTAAGAAAATTAGCAATTGGTACTGTACCAATGATGATCGGTATGTCTCTTTTTATAACACATCCTCAGCAAGTTGCATTAGCAACTGAAGATGTAACAACTTGTACTAATCAAGTTGATTATCAATATATTACCACTGAAGAATTAACAGAAGATGAAAAAAAATTAATTCAGTCAGGTATTCCAAAATCCACAAATCAAGATACAACATATTTTTTAATTTATAAAAAGATAGAGTCTTTACCACAAACTGGTGAAAGTAATTGGCCTTTATTAGAAATTGGTGGTGGTACCTTATTTATTATTTTATTATTATCAAGAAAAAATAAAAAACAAGTTGCTTCTATTTTATTAATCACTGCATTAGGACAAAATATCTTATTACCACTTTCAGCAGCATCAGCAGCAGAAAGCAATATATTAAAAGCGCATAATATTCATTTTGAATTGACTGATGAAATGACTTTACCAGATGCCAACATTATTATTAATGGCTATAAATACGTAGGTTATATCACTAATGAACACGGTAAATCTTGTATAACTACAGGACAGCCAACAATAAATAGCATTAAACAAGATATCTCATCAGAATCATCAACATCAAATAACAATCAACCAAACATTATACTAGAACAAAATGAAGATACTTTTGAAACAGCTATTCCCCAAGAGAATATTCCTGAGATACAACCATTGCCTGAAGCTAAATTAACTTATACACAACGTCAAGAGCAACAGGTCATTGCTTTTGAAGTGCAAGAAGTTCAAGATGATACTTTAGATAAAGGTCAACATAAAACTATTCAAAAAGGCGTTAATGGTGCCACAATTACAATTTTTGAAGATACTTTAGTAGATGGTAAAGTTATTAACACTGTTGTCAAAAATACAGAAACAACACCTGCTACACCTCAGATTGTGCATGTAGGGACTTTAGAAACGATTATCCCTCAAGATAATATTCCTGAGGCACAACCATTACCTGAAGCTAAATTAACTTATACACAGCGTCAAGAACAACAATCTATTGCTTTTGAAGTGCAAGAAGTTCAAGACAATACTTTATTAATCGGTACACGTCAAATCGTTCAACAAGGCGTTAATGGTGCAACAACTACAACTTTTGAAGATACTTTAGTAGACGGTAAAGTTATTAACACTGTTGTCAAAAATACAGAAACAACACCTGCTACACCTCAGATTGTACATGTAGGGAATTTAGAAACTGCTATCCCTCAAGATAATATTCCTGAGGCACAACCATTACCTGAGGCTAAATTAACTTATACACAACGTCAAGAACAAAAAGTTATTACTTTTGAAGTGCAAGAAGTTCAAGATGATACTTTGGATAAGGGGCAACGTCAAATCGTTCAACAAGGTATTAATGGTGCTACAATTACCACTTTTGAAGATACTTTAGTAGATGGTCAAGTGATTAATACTGTTATTAAAAATACTGAAACGACGCCTGCCACACCTCAGATTGTACATGTGGGTACTTTAGAAACTGCTATCCCTCAAGACAATATTCCTGAGGCACAGCCATTACCTGAAGCTAAATTAACTTATACACAGCGTCAAGAACAACAATCTATTGCTT